>NZ_JAJAFZ010000109.1:0-8376 GCF_025384895.1 Photorhabdus kayaii | reverse complement strand
TTTCTATACCAATGGCAATCCCAGCGGCTTGGCTCCCAGCACTTAACGCTAATAAGCCCGGCAATTGCGTATTTTCCATGCCACTGAATGTCAGTTTAATCGATTTGCCCACACTCATATCGCAACCAGATAATCTGAGCAGAAAAGGTTCGCTATGGGTCCTGCCATGAAGATACAAATATTTTTCAGACATTGTTGCAAAATCGAGTTGGATATTCTCATCACCCGATTTAATCGTGCAAGGTTCTTTAACCAATGCGCCGTGAAAACGCATATTATCCTCAGCCTGTACCCCTTGATGACCATAAACCGTGGCAGCAATAACCATAAAACCAACACGCAACACGAATAATTTTAAATATTTCATTGAGTTTCCTTTCACTGGTATTCCGCCAGCAATGTCGCCGTCACTTCAAATGCCCCTTCCGGCAACGTACTTCCTGGTTTTTTCACCGGCACCGCTTGTATCACCGGCTGTTTCTGTGATGTCACCGGAATACGCTCATTAAGGGTGAATGCTTTACCATCCAACGTCAGACGAATGCCTAAATCAGTAATATTGGTTTGCAACGCGGCGGCATCAAATGAGGTTGGTGAGCCAATCACCGTCAATCCTAAACTCCAACCTGAGATATTAGGCGCACATACCAACTGATAATTCACGGGCTTGGTATAATTCACCCCGTTCACCTGATAGATGCCAACATTGTGACCAAAATAGACATCAATCATATTATCGTCATTAATCACGCAAGAGGGCGCTTCAAGCAGCGTGCCGTGAAACCACATATTATCGGCTGCCCGTCCCGGCATCACACTGATTAATCCCAAGCACGCACCCCAGAAAACACGATAGATAAAATAGTTCATTGCATGTCCCCGTTCACTGGTATTCAACCATCATGGTCGCACCCGCGCCAAAGTCGCCGCCTTGCAATACCGTAGCCATATCTTTTACCGGCACCGCATGTAACTCAGGAAAATCAGGATAGTTGAATTTCATCCAGTCATTGACGGGCAATTTTCGTCCGTTATGAATGACAGCAATACCAAGCCCAGTGTGATTGGTTTGCAACACCGCTGGATCAAAACTGGCAGTGTTACCCGATATCATCATTTTCATTGCATTAGCCGGCATTTTTTCACATTTCACGGTGTATTTGACGGGTTGCATATAATTAATCCCATCAATCCGGGTAATCATCACGTCGCCAAAATCTACATCAATAGTATTACCATTATTAATCACACAAGGTGGAGGTGCGATAACCACGCCGTAAATATTGACCGGTGTTTTACCCGCAAAATTACTGACAGGTCCTGCTGCTATATTTCCCCTTTTTGTCAGCAAATCAGCCTGAGCATTTACACTCAGCAAACAGCCAAACAGTAATACGCTCCATTTTTTCTGCCTGCGATACTGTCTTTTTATTCGCAAAGAACACAGAGAAAGAAAACACAGAGAATTAGTCATAATTCACCTGACAATGGTTGCCGGCACAACTAAAGGTCAATTGCGGCCGGCCGCCATAATCATTGATATACGTCAGTACTGGCGCACTCCCTAATGCCCCTGCACTACCACTCAGCACCGCATTACTTTTGGGCGCTATCATAAATGGCTTAAAGTCCGCCACCGTTTTACCTTTAAGCTGGCTTGCTGCATCCACCACGGTGATGTAATAGGGTGTCGGGTTGTTCACCTGATATCGGTCCCCACGACGCGTCAAAGTCATCTTCTCTTGCCACGGATTATCCAAATCGGTACGGCTGGCAACAATGGCTTTCGGACGATAGAACAGCTTGATCCGGGTTTGTAGCGCAATCTGCAAGGTATTCGGTTTCTTGCTGCGTGGCGGAATTTCACGCAAATTAAAATAGAACACGCTTTCCCGATCCTGTGGTAACTGCGCGATTGTTGGCAGTGACTGTATTTTCACCTGGCTCTTAGCGCCCGGCTCCACCCTCTGCACCGGTGGCGTCACCACTAACGGACCATTGATTTTGTTACCCTGTTCATCTTCTATCCAGCCCTGAGCCAGATACGGCAACTCTTTGTTCTGGTTGCTGATATCCATACTGGTGGATTTGTCCTCACCGTTAAACACGATCCGGGTACGATCCAGCGCAATCGCCGCCATTACCTCACTGATCACCGACAGACTTAGGATAGCGATCGTGACTACATTGATTGTCTTCTTCAATTTCATGCTCTCAATTACTCATTCTTAGAATAATCATTACAGGTCACCGCGATACACTTCGGTGACAGCAACAAGGTTTTTACTCTGCCAGTCAATGAAAGTTATGGCTGTTTATTGCCGTCGGCTAACTGGCAGAGCAGTAATAACGAAGCCATCTCTTCTACTTTTGGTAATTGATGTGGCAGCTCAATCACACATTGCCATTCCCCATCCCAACGCACATCCAGTTTCTCTCCCGGATTTATCCCACTCAAGTAGGTGTTCCCACCATCACTGACAATACCGATCTCCCGTTGATCCTTATTCAGTACCGTCGCCCCAAACGGCGGCGTGCTACCATCCGGCAAGCGGATCATACCCATCGCTTTTTCACCGGATATCACTTGGAATTTACGATAACCAATCGCCCCTTCCGTCAGTGTCGCTTGTTGTACCGACCGGATTGCCTCCACATTGTCCGGCAGTTTGTTCAAATCAATACTCGCACTGTTGCGGTAATAGTTGTTCACATCAGAGATCACCGCCTTACCGAACATATTGGTATGAGTAATCGCGCCGAAGCCTTTCACCGGTACGCCACCGACACCATCGGTATCTACCATCAAACGGGTGGTACCCGGCATATTAATGCGATGCAGTGCCGCGCCTTTCGGCGTCATGGTCATCCCTCCCTGAATAGAAAGCGCCGCCGTGGTATAACGCCCATCCTGATAACTTGCACTGGTCGTCAGTTGAGTACGATCGCCGTAATGGGTTAAATAACCGTTAGCCGCAGCCTTGCCATCAATACTGGTGCCAACCGCTAAACGATAGTTACTGTTTTCATTAATCCGGTCGTAATAACCTACCGTGTGGGAGTTACCTTCCCGGTTGACCATGGCGTTATAACTGACAGTTCCTGAATTACCCCACGGCAGGGATAACGTCATATACATCCCGTCGTCATTTTTACCTTCATATTTATTACGGTAAGCAGACAGATTCAGGTTAATATTCTTATAACTTCCAATATCAAAATAACGTGATATCGATAAGTTATAGCGATCGTTATTCGAACGGTTCCAATAAGTCTGGTGGCTATAATTTAAGTAGATACTGGTACCAATATGCGTAAACTGCTTATTGAGCATAATGGTGTAAAGTTCTTTATTACTCTCCGCATCACCATCGTGATAACGGCGATCCAGATACTGACTCATGCTCATAAAGTCACGTTCCGAGAAACGGTAACCGGCAAAAGTCACCTGACTGTCATACTCCTCAAAACGCTTGGAATAACTGAGACGATAAGAGCCACCAATCAACGTTTGGTCCTCAGCCGGTAAATCGGCGCGGGATTCAGTGACATCAAAGGAAAGAGCGCCAAAGACCATCAGATCACGCCCAACCCCCAATGACAACGCGTTATAATTCCCGGCCCCCAATATCCCACCGTACAGCGACCAACCATTGTTTATTCCCCAGGAAAACTCACCAATACCAAAGCCCGATCCCTCACTGTGATGTTTCCAGTTAGTCGGCTTACCCGCCGCCAGTTTGTACTGAACCCGGCCCGGACGAGTTAAATAGGGAATATTCGCAGTATCGATCTGAAATTCCTGTAAACCGCCATCCTGCTCCTCTACCCGCACATCCAGTTTGCCGCTCACTGCATCATTGATGTCCTGAATACGAAATGGACCTGGCGCAACTTGGGTTTCATACAACACCCGCCCCTGCTGACGAATAGTCACTCTGGCATTGGTTTTCGCTACCCCCGTCACCTCTGGCGCATAGCCTCGCAGGTTCGGAGGCAACATATTGTCATCCGTCACCAGACTCAAACCGGTAAAACGGAAGCTGTCAAAGATATCTGAATTAAGGTAATCCTCACCCAACGTTAGCTTAGCCTGCCAATGTGGGATTGCCCGGTACAAGTAATAACGGCTCCAATCCCAGTTTTTCTCTGTGCTCCCTGCCCGCCCCGTGACATGGTTATACTGTGATTGCCAGTCTGCCCGCAGGCGCCACGCCCCCAAATTTATCCCAGTCGTACCATTAGCACTGACATTCTGATTTTCACTTCCCTTCGCCGGCTTAGAGATCTGAGCATTGACGTTATAATCAAACATCATTCCGAAAATCCCCTCATCCCAACGTGACGGCGGGTCCCAGTCTGGTGAGTTATATTCAAGATAGGCTTGAGGCACACTCAGGTATAACGTGTCACTGCTCAAATCACCGCGCACTGTCATGCCAGGCAGCGTTTTAGTCTCCAGACACTGGTTATTGTTCCACCAGGTAATCTTTGATTCCCATTCCGCCCGCAGCCCCAACTGCTTCACCAGCTCAGGCGGCAAACACGCCACACTCCCCTTCGGATCATCCGGTGGTACCATAAAAGTCACCGGCATCTCCGGCAGTTCGCTTTTATTCAGACGCACCGCCATCTGATAATTCCCCGGCATGATATAACCCGCACGGGAAAACTCTTTTAAATTAATCCGAGAACGATCCTGAACATCCAATACATCCGTATTAAATTCAATTTCCTCTTCCGCATACACCGCATGAGTCCCCATTAACGCAAGCAGTACCGAAACAATAAGAGGTTTCAGGACACACCGAACCGAGACCACCCTGTCATATTCAGTGGTCAAACCCAAAAACAAAGCCATAACATTCCCAGATCGATGATTAGTGATAATCCAGCCTGAACCGAACCGTGGTTCGATACTGCCCCGCTTGCAATAACTGGCGATTACCCACCAATCGCATCACGTAATTAAGCTTCATCTGCTCTGCCTGTAAGTCCCCCACCGGTAGTGGAGTTCCCGGATACGCCTGATTGCCGTATATGTCTGTAATTTGTAATGCCACTCCTTGAGCCACACCAGATAACCGGAAATTGTTCCCATCCCGCACGCCATCAAACATCACCTGAAAGTGGCGCCAATCGGGTTTACCCAAGGCGGCAGAAGTCAGTACACAGTTAATCAAACGGATGGAAAAGGGGCGCACGGCTCCCCGTTCATCATGTATCATCCGGCTTACCGGGATCGTGGCTAACTCAATCGTCTGGTCACGGCTACCTGCATCAATCGCACAGGCCGTATCAATGATGGTGCCTTGCATGCTAACGCGACCATATCCTTGCGTTCCTTGTGGAGCAGCCGTTTCAGCTTCAATAACACAGGAAAACATTAACAGGCAGGGCACTACAACAACGGCAGAATATCGGCTCATGACTTCTCTCCAGCTAAACTTATTCAAAACTTTTGATTAGGAAACGCCCGCCTCCTTATAAGCGTTTCCGTGCATGAAAAGACTTATTGGTAAGTCAGCTGGAAGTTGGCAATGCCGGTGAAATTACCCGGAACAACGGCATCAGGTGAAGTATCACCCTGAAGATAGGCAGCAAAATGCAGATCATTATTACCATCATGCAGAGCTACAGCCGGTGAGGGGGTACCTAGTTTGATTTTGTTACCGCCCGCATCAGTGAGCGCAATACCCGCGCCTTTAGCAACTCCTTCGATACCTAGCAAACCATCACCGCCGACGATGCTAGATTTGGCGCCAACAAACGTCGTGGTGACTGTACTTATCGTTTCAGTCGTACAGTTATCTAAAGAAATTTTGAATGGCGTGGAAGAAGAACGGCCACCGTTTTTCAAAGATGCGCTAGAAATAGAGCCCAACGGCACTACCTGATCAACCGTTTCCGGGGTGATAGAACAAGGTGCATCAGTAATAGACCCGGTAAAAGTCACCGTTCCGTGACCTTGGCTAGGATTCGCTGCATTTACCGAACCCGCAGCCAAAGCCACACCTAACCCCAGGGCCATAACCAATTTATTCAATCTCATGTGAACTAATTCCTTGAATTTAAGGATAAAATACCCATAACCATAAAAAATAACCGTGCAGGACTCCAGCGCCATGCACCTGATATTCAGCGCAAAATAGTTTAAAAATCTCGGATTAATATTTTCTAAACCAAACAAAATGCACCAAACTGTTTTTTTCAGTCAAAAAAACCAATAATGCACAATATTTCGGAGTTAATACTCTAAAAAAGACATTAATTTGAACTTATAATCTAATTGATGAATTAATATTTGATTGAATTCAGATGAACCCACTAATTTTTTACAATAATTTGATGGTAAAGTATGAAAAATAGTAAAAAATAATGAAAAAAATCCATATATTATAAATAGTTAAAGATTAGCAATTTGGAATTACACAAAATTTGACTTAATCAGTCGTTTTATAGGAACATATTTACAGTTTGGTGCATTCTGTTTAGTTTCTTTTTATTGTTAAATAATTTTCAAATATATAATTGCAAAGCTTACAAGCTGATATTTTCTATTAAAAAATGGCTATTTATAACTATCTAAAAACGGTATTTATAGATTTTTGCCAAAATAAATAGCGTTATCAGCTAATAATTTTATAAAAGTTCTATTAATTGATATATTCCGGTAGATTAATATTATTTCTCTACCTATAACTATCCGCCCCAATTCCACAGGAATTATTTTCATGAAGAAACGTAAGTTTTTAACCAGATATGAAATTAATGCGATTTTAGAAAAAGCACGTCAAGGATATCATGCCGAGCGAGATTATTGCATGCTACTAATGTGCTTCATTCATGGATTTAGAGTGAGCGAGTTATGCAATCTAACGTTATCCGATCTTGATCTTAACTCAGAAATTATTCATGTCAGACGATTAAAAGGGGGATTATCAACAACACACCCACTAATACCAGAAGAAATTAAAGCTTTAAATCAATGGTTTAATATTAGAAAGAGTTGGAGAGAATCAGATACAGAGTGGGTCTTTTTATCACAAAAATCAGGTGCTATTTCACGCCAACAAGTTTATGGTTTATTAAAGCGTTATGGCAAACAAGCATTAGTCAATATTTCACCTCATCCACATATGTTAAGACATTCCTGTGGTTATGCTCTCGCTGATTTAGGAAGAGATACACGCCTTATTCAAGATTATCTCGGCCATCGCAATATATCCCATACCGTTATTTACACCGCAAGCAATGTAAAGCGATTTTTCAAAATATGGGAGACTCCTGCAAAAGGACTCGATTAATTTCAATATCTCTTTTCTATGTAAGACATGTAGTATGAGAAACTATTTCTCTCGGGAACAAAAAAATCATCCAATCATTCGATTATAAAAATCCTTATCCATATACTGATGAGGGTTTTTATCCGATAACATGGTTATTCACATGATAAGATCTACCCATTATTTCTTATAATTACTTTTAAAATAATTTTTCCGGAAATTAACAGATAAAACAATTAAATAAAAACGTGTATTTAATGAGAGTTTTAATAATAAATTCCATTATTACATGAATGGATAATTTCTCAGGAATGAAGAAAATAAAATCACTGGAAATTATACCCTGTTTTCCAGTGATAGCCTGCTGACTTTTAATATTTCATGGTTTATACCCGTCATCTTTCAAGTTGCCTCTTTGTTGGCTGTACTCGCTCACCCCGGTCACATAGTTACCTATGCTCCCGGGGATTCACTCCCTTACCGTCGCGATCCATCTTGAAATCCGTAGGGTATAAAAGGGATCTCTTCTTTAGAAGAAATCCCTTGTGTCATTTAATTTTACTCAATGATTAATTAACATAAATTATCAATTGATATTCTTCGACAAAAATTGTGTATCGGGAAGATCTTCATTTAATTCATCATAATCTTTAACTTCATTTTTAAAGGTAACAATCTTATTTTGCCCACCACATTGACTATTAGACATCATATTACAATCATCGGGAATACTCTTTTCTCTTATTCCAAGCCACTCAGAAAATAGAGTCAGAAAATGCAGTCCACTTCTTTGTGCCGTTATCTCTTCACGATAAGAGTAATCACTGCCGGTAATAAAAAACGGCACCTGAAAACTCTGTTTATTTTCATCATCATGTGTCAGGTTTTCTTGATCGGTTCCTTTATCAACATAAGAAAGACCATGATCCGAAAAATAAAGCATCGTCCATCTTAAATGATGATGATTAGCCTCAGATGCAATTTCAGAAAGCAATTTATCTGTATTAGATATGCTCTTGACATAACAAGAAATTTCTTCTGATTGTAAGAACAGATCATATTTTCCATTCGTTCTGACGCACGCCTGGGG
>NZ_JAJAFZ010000108.1:0-8613 GCF_025384895.1 Photorhabdus kayaii | reverse complement strand
TTGATCGTTTGATTAATTCCACAGCAAAGCTCTACTTTATACCTACTTACCAACAGATTTATCCACATATGGCTAGTTGGATGAAAATTTATCGAGCATCACGCAAACGTTTTCGTTACAATTCGGTGGTTAAAATCATCAAGCGATTTTATCTGACTACACTGAAATGTTATTGCAGTGCCCATTTTTTATGTCCTGATATAGTGGGTTCTTCCCAATAACATGTTACTGCCTTACAAAATCCAAGGGATCAAATCAATGCAACAGCTTCGTCCAATCCGTCGTGCCCTGCTTAGCGTTTCCGATAAATCAGGGGTTGTTGAATTTGCAAAAGCCTTATCTCAACGCGGTGTCGAATTGCTTTCTACTGGTGGCACAGCTCGTTTACTCGCTGAGTCAGATCTAAAGGTTACTGAAGTTTCAGACTACACCGGTTTTCCTGAAATGATGGATGGCCGTGTTAAGACGCTGCATCCTAAAGTACATGGTGGAATCCTTGGCCGCCGCGGACAAGATGATGAAATCATGGCACAACACCAAATCTCACCGATCGATATGGTGGTTGTGAATCTATATCCATTCGCTCAGACCGTAGCTAAATCAGATTGTACTTTGGCAGATGCCGTTGAAAACATTGATATCGGTGGTCCAACTATGGTTCGCTCTGCGGCTAAGAACCATAAAGATGTAGCGATTGTGGTAAATAGTAAGGATTATGAAAAAATCATTGAAGAGATGGATAACAATCAGGGGTCATTAACACAATCAACTCGCTTCGATTTAGCCATTAAGGCTTTTGAACACACCGCTGCTTATGACAGTATGATTGCTAACTATTTTGGCAAGCTGGTTCCTCCTTATTATGGCGATACGACTCAACCATCAGGACGTTTCCCTCGTACTCTGAATTTGAATTTCATTAAAAAGCAGGATATGCGTTACGGTGAGAACAGCCATCAGGACGCTGCATTCTATATAGAAGAGAATCTTTCTGAATCATCCATTGCAACTGCAACTCAGTTACAAGGTAAGGCTCTTTCCTATAACAACATTGCTGATACCGATGCAGCGCTGGAATGTGTTAAGGAATTCGTGGAACCTGCATGTGTTATTGTTAAGCACGCTAACCCATGCGGCGTAGCAATTGGTAAAGATATCCACGATGCTTATGATAGCGCATTCAAAACAGATCCAACCTCCGCTTTCGGCGGTATTATTGCTTTCAACCGCGAACTTGATATTAAAACTGCACAAGCCATTATCGACCGCCAATTCGTCGAGGTAATTATTGCCCCCTCAGTAAATAAAGATGTACTACCGGTGCTAGCTACCAAACAAAATGTCCGTGTTCTGACATGTGGTAAATGGGAAGACCGGGCTGCTGGCCTCGATTTTAAACGAGTTAATGGTGGCCTACTGGTACAAGATCGCGATCTTGGTATGGTTGCAGTAACTAACCTACGTGTGGTTTCCAAACGTCATCCCACCGAACAAGAAATGAAAGATGCTCTGTTCTGCTGGAAGGTCGCTAAATTTGTCAAATCTAATGCCATTGTTTATGCAAAAAATGATATGACCATTGGTATTGGTGCAGGCCAAATGAGCCGTGTCTATTCCGCAAAAATTGCTGGGATTAAAGCAGCCGATGAAGGCTTAGAAGTTCAAGGATGCGCAATGGCATCTGACGCCTTTTTCCCATTTCGTGACGGCATTGATGCCGCTGCGGCTGTCGGCGTGAGTTGCATTATCCAACCCGGCGGTTCAATCCGTGACGACGAAGTGATTGCCGCGGCTGATGAACACGGTATTGCTATGATTTTCACCGGCATGCGCCATTTTCGCCACTAATCAATAGCAGGAGTTAATCTGATGAATATTTTAATTGTTGGTAGCGGTGGACGCGAACATGCGCTGGCATGGAAAGCAGCTCAATCTCCTTTAGCTGATAAAGTCTATGTCGCTCCAGGAAATGCAGGAACTGCCCTAGAAAGCAATCTCGAAAATATTGATATTTCAGCGACAGATATCAACGGCTTGTTAGTATTTGCACAAAGCCATGATATTGGGCTGACTATCGTTGGCCCTGAAGCACCATTGGTGATAGGTATTGTCGATGCATTCCAAAAAGCCGGGTTGACTATTTTTGGTCCAACTCAGGCAGCCGCTCAATTAGAAGGCTCAAAAGCATTTACCAAAGATTTTCTGGCACGTCATCAAATCCCAACTGCGGCTTATCAGAATTTTACAGCTATCGAACCCGCTCTTGCCTACCTGGATAAAGTCGGCGTTCCTATTGTTATAAAAGCTGACGGACTGGCTGCGGGTAAAGGTGTGATTGTTGCGATGACACTGGAAGAAGCCCAATCCGCCATAAAAGATATGCTAGCCGGAAATGCGTTTGGTGATGCAGGCCATCGTATTGTTATTGAAGAGTTTCTAACAGGTGAAGAAGCTAGCTTTATCGTTATGGTCGACGGTAAGAATGTTATTCCGATGGCCACCAGTCAGGATCATAAACGCATAGGTGATGGTGACACGGGTCCAAATACTGGCGGAATGGGAGCCTATTCTCCCGCTCCAGTCGTCACCGATGAAATCCACCAGCGTATTATGGAAGAGATTATTTATCCTACTGTTAACGGTATGGCTGCTGAGGGTCATATCTATACTGGTTTTCTTTATGCCGGCTTGATGATCAGCCAAAATGGCGAACCAAAAGTGATTGAATTTAACTGTCGCTTTGGTGATCCAGAAACGCAACCCATCATGATGCGTATGCGTTCTGATCTTGTTGAACTCTGTCTAGCTGGTGCAAAAGGAGAGCTTGCTGGTAAAACGTCTGATTGGGATGAACGCCCTGCTCTGGGTGTGGTACTCGCTGCCGGAGGGTATCCTGCTGATTATCACAAAGGGGATATTATTCATGGTTTGCCCCAACAAGAAAATGAAAGTAGCAAGGTTTTCCATGCTGGTACAGCAATGAAAGGCAATGATGTTATTACCGCAGGTGGACGCGTTCTGTGTGTTACAGCATTAGGAGAAACCATTATAGATGCACAGAAAAATGCTTACCAACAAGCAGAAAAGATTGAATGGAATAGCTGTTTTTACCGCAAGGATATCGGCTATCGGGCAATTAACCGATTGAAGTAATCATAAAACTGACGAGGGTCAGAGACTGTCCTTCGTCGGTTCCCAACGACAAAAGTCATTATTGGCTACCAACAGTAATTCGCGGCCAGCAGGCGCTTCCAACCAAGCAATGGTTAATTGGCTGTAGCTACTTTTTTCACGCTGTTCAAGCCATGACCTCGCGTAAGGTTCAAACTCAACGGAAATCGTTTCACCTGCACAGGTAGTGACTTTACCGTTATTCCAGTGCCCTTGCACCAAACGCACATTTCCCACTATCAACGCATCACTTAATTCAAGCGTCCGTTTAGCATTAAACTGCATACGAACAATATCATCGCTAGAAAGTGGCTCTCGTCGCGTTTTCGACTGCTTTTGCATAAAAATCACATCACCGGATTTATTCAAACGAAGTTGTTCAGATAGTGGATTTTTATCATTCAAAATTTCACGACGAATTTGGCGCAAATCTCCCTGCTTATATTCATAAAAAGTCACGACGGTATTGTCATTACGGTAGGGGCTGTAAACACTCATCAGCACCTGAGGTTTACTGTTCTGATCGTTGAGACGCCACAAGCGGACAACACCATCATTGGCAATGAATCCACTTGCGCTGAAAGAAGGTTCTTTAGGTTGATTGGTACAGGCGCTGAGCGCGAAGACGAATCCTAGTGTCATCAGCCCCTGACGAACCAACAAAAGGGGATAAATAATACCCCTTCTATTTTTTCTTTTTTGCAATGAAATTATTTAACTGCGTCTTTCAGAGCCTTACCAGCAGAGAAAGCAGGTACGTTTGCAGCCGCGATTGTAATTTCTTTACCGGTTTGCGGGTTACGACCAGTACGTTCTGCACGATGGTTAACTTTGAAAGTACCAAAACCTACCAGTTGTACTGAATCGCCCGCTTTCAGGGATTCGGTGATTGCATTCAAAGTTGATTCCAGAGCAGCTTTTGCCTGAGCTTTAGTCAGGTCTGTGCTTTCTGCGATTGCATCAACTAATTCAGTCTTATTCATAGATTATCCTTACAGTGTGTTTATCGTTTGCAAAGCATCGAGTGCGACGGATATGCCGAATGACAGCACCCCTGCATACACGCACCGATAGCCACTTCTTTTCACCCCCCAAATGTAGAACAGAGTGGGGGCAAAAGTGAAGCCTTTGAACATGGCATTTAAAGCATTAAATCACGTTTTTTCACTTTACTGCGTTAAATTTATACCAATGTTGCTCATTCCTGACTCCCGGAGGTCAGCTTTCAATCCTTTAATCAACTCAATATCCCGCTCTTCGCAGCTAACCAATAAGCGATAAATTTCCCATTGGATGTCCCACTCTTGTGCAATAGCAGGTAATATTTTTAGTTCTTCATCGGTCATTTCTTTCCCGGCCTGAGTCATTTCAAGCATAGCAACAGTGCGGATTGAAATTTCACTCACTGCAATTGCATGCTCCAATGTTTCACCACTCAGACGGGAGTGAATAATTTCCCCTAATGCAATACATGCATCAATTGCCGGGTACACACCGTAAATATCGTAATCATCCGCAGAGGGAATAATTTGTTCCAACTTTTCCAACTGATTATCAAAATTCACCTTGGCATCTTTTACAACTAATATTTCCCACACCAAATCCAGAATACGGCGGTAAAGAGCAGGTTCTGCAAACGCCGTCTGGCAACAGAACATCTGGTAATTTGGATACATCCGTTCGCATAGACTTGCCATAAAGGTCAGATGCTGCCAGCTTTCAAGTTTTTCCAGCCGTAAATGTATCGGGTTTCGTAACATTAGTTTTTACTCGTTATGCACAATTTGCTCCGCAGTTTACCTGAAATTCAAGAATATCCACACGCTTACACCGAATTTAAGGATTTTTCTGTATCATTTGTTCAAAAAATGGCCTATTTGAGGCTATACCATCTGCCCAACGGGTTGTTTCAGGCAAGCGGTAACCTTTCATACAACATTCCACCCATAGCAATGCGCTATCAAGACTGATTCTGTGTCCTGTAGAAATATACAACGGATTACAACGTTTTTTACTTCTCCATACCCAACCAATCTGCTCCTCTTTATCAAACAAAGGTTGGCAACTGCCGGGCTGTTCCCCCAATGGTTCACTTTCACCACATAAACGACGTTTTGCCACACCAATTGTGGGCACATTAGCTAATAAACCAAAATGGCTAGCAACACCTAAACGACGTGGATGAGCAATGCCATGACCGTCCACCATTACTAGATCAGGTTTGTATTTCAACAACTGCCAAGCAGCCATTAATGCAGGATATTCACGGAAAGAGAGTAAACCGGGAATATAAGGCAGCGTAGTTTCAATTCGAGCTATCTGATATTCCACCAGTTCAAGAGCAGGATAAGAAAGAACCGCTATCGCTGCACGGGTAATAGTTCCCTGCCGTTCGAAACCCACATCAGCACCAGCAATCAATTTAGGTGGGGAAAAATCATCATAACAGATAACCTGTTGAGCCTTTGCTATTTGTTCCTGCCGTAATGCTTTCGTATTAATCATATTTTTACTGATGATATTTAGCTGAAAGTTTATGTACCGCTTCGACAAATACCCCTGCGTGTTCCGGCAGTATATCCTGATGGATACCATGACCAAGGTTAAAGACATGACCAGAACCCGTCCCAAAACCTTGCAAAATTGTCGAAACTTCCTGCTCAATCCGTTCTGGAGAGGCGTATAACATGGATGGGTCCATGTTACCCTGCAAAGCGACTTTATTCCCCACACGACGGCGCGCATCGGCAATATCTGTCGTCCAGTCCAAACCAAGCGCATCACAACCGGTTTCAGCCATTGCTTCCAGCCATTGTCCACCACCTTTAGTAAACAGTGTCACCGGCACACGACGCCCTTCATTTTCACGGATCAGACCATCAACAATTTTGTGCATATAATGTAAGGAAAATTCCCGATAATCCCGCCCCGTCAGTACTCCACCCCAAGTATCGAAAACCATCACAGACTGAGCACCTGCCTTAATCTGAGCATTGAGATAAAGAATAACGCTGTCTGCTAGCTTATCCAGCAACAGATGCATTACGGTAGGTTCGGCATACATCATTTTTTTAATTTTAGTGAATGCCTTGCTGCTACCACCTTCCACCATGTAAGTTGCCAGTGTCCACGGACTACCAGAAAAGCCTATCAAAGGAACCTTGCCCGCGAGTGCCTTACGAATCGTACGCACGGCATCCGTCACATAGCCCAGCTCCATTTCCGGATCAGGCACCGGCAGCTTTTCCACATCAGCGCGGCTGAAAACAGGAGATTTAAAACGCGGACCTTCACCTGCTTCAAAATAGAGCCCCAGTCCCATCGCATCAGGAATAGTGAGAATATCAGAGAAGAGAATTGCCGCATCCAGTGGATAACGCTGCAAAGGTTGTAAAGTGACTTCACAAGCGAGCTCAGTGTTTTTACACAAAGCAATAAAATCACCGGCTTTAGCACGAGTAGCCTGATACTCAGGTAAATAGCGGCCAGCCTGGCGCATCATCCAAACAGGGGTAACATCAACGGATTGGCGTAATAAAGCTCGTAAATAACGATCATTTTTCAGCGCATTCATGACAGGCTCCATCTATATTTATTGGCCGCAACATAATCTGACTACAATGATTAGAACGTCATTGTAACATGACAGGTAAATCTCTCCCGTTGAATTGCGCCAAACAGTACATCATCACGTATTTCGGCACAGAACAACCGTATCTTCAATCAACCGACGGGCAATAGTATTATGTGGTGGAATCAATGGCAGTTGCTCATAGTGATACCAATCTGCACTAATCAGCTCTTGCGGATCATGGCGGATCTCACCACTATCATAATCAGCCAGAAATGCCATCATCAATGAATGAGGGAAGGGCCACGGTTGAGAAGCCACATAACGTAAGTTGCGAATTTTAATATTACTCTCTTCCATCACTTCGCGGGCTACAGCTTCTTCGAGTGTTTCACCGACTTCAACAAATCCCGCAAGGACGGTGTATATGCCTCCACGATGACGCTGATGTTGAGCCAGCAAAATATGATCATCCCGACGAATACCGACGATAATACAAGGCGCAATCTGCGGATAATAACGTTCATGACAGTGATGACACAAGCAAGCCCATTCACTGACACTATGGTGCATTTCACTGCCGCAATAACCACAATATTGATGAGAGCGATAAAACTCTGCCAATTGCACTCCCCGGCCAGCTAATTGAAACAAGCCACGATCACTTGCAACAATTTGCCGTAAAGAAACCATATCTGAAGCCATTTTCTGACGGATAAGCCAAACTTTCTCACCCTGCCACTCACCAATAGGCAAGGCTATTTTTCCTTGCAATGACCATTGGACAGCAATTCCAAAAGGTAATTCCCCTTCCGGGAGCCAAATACGATTTTCATCGCTGATAATCCACCAGCCACGTTCTGTACCTGTAATTTGTTGTTGCATCATCATGACATCATAATTACGATTAATATCTGTATAAATCATACGCTTTCTAGTCAGAAAAACATGCTTTTATTGCTATTGGTCACTACACAGTATTACAAGCATTATTCTCAGTTATCAATGTGCTTTGACTTGAGGAACACAACATCATGCCACAACTGCTTGTAGTATTTGATCTGGATGACACCTTAATTTCCGGTGATTCCAGCGCTATATGGACAGAGTTTTTATGGGAAAAAGGCATAATTACTGATCCCAGCTTTATCGAAGCAGACAAAAAAATGATGGTTGATTACAGCGCAGGTATGCTGAATATGAACGACTATCTGGCATTCAGCCTGCAAACATTGCATCAGGTTCCACAAGAACAAGTTGATCTTTGGCTGACTGAATTTGTTAACGAAAAAATCAGACCTCGATTTTATCCGCAAGCTAAAGCTCTTATTGCAGAGTATCAACAGCAACAAGTCCCAATTATGATCATCTCAGCCACAGTCTCTTTTATTGTAAAAAAGATTGCTACCGAATTGAATATTCACACGGCACTGGGCATTGATATGGTAATGGAAAATGGCTGTTATACCGGTAAAATAGATGGAATTGCGACTTTTCGTGAAGGTAAAGTAAAACGGATAAAACAGTGGCTGGAACAGAAAAATAGTTATCCCCAAATTATTCGCTTTTACAGTGATTCAATTAATGATCTGCCAATGTGTCAATTTGCCGATGAGGTAATTACGGTCAATGCTGATGCCCATTTAAAAACCGAAGCACAACAACATGGCTGGCAACAATTAACCTGGTCACTGTAAATACTTTCAATCAGTAAGGGTTGTAGTTTTCATAATCCCTTCTATACCCGTCATCTTTCAAGTTGCTTCTTTGTTGGCTGCACTCTCTCACCCCGGTCACATCGTTATCTATGCTCCCGGGGATTCGCTCCCTTGCCGCCGCGATGCATCTTGAAATCCATAGGGTATATACTA
>NZ_JAJAFZ010000107.1:0-8714 GCF_025384895.1 Photorhabdus kayaii | reverse complement strand
TAGCCATTATTAAAATCTCAGGGCCATATAGTGACATTAATGTAGATAAATTTTTGGGAGAAGCATCGAGTATATCAATTATTCTACCAACAAAATAAAACATACCAGCTTCTATTCCAGCAACAAAACCACTCAACAGCAGCATAAAAAATATAGGTAATTTTGCCTGCTTTAGGTAATGAATAATAAATTTAACTGGTGAGCTTGGTGGCATATCCCCAATAGAGTCAAAAGGTTTAACCCAATCAGAAAACAACTCATTAATTTTAAATTTTTTAAACATAATAAATATCATCTATGATTTTGATTATAAAAACAATTATTTTTTAATAAAATATATTTTCCTATGCCATTTTTAGAATCCATAAATCGAAAATATCCTGATAGAAAATATCATTATGGATCATTAGACTGGCAGATCTAGCATCTCGACAAAACATTTCAGCACCAAATTCATCAAAAGGAGTAATGATATATTTTGAGCCTAATATATCTTCAAGAAGATGTGATGCCTTACGAATATTTTTTGAAACTTCTGTCTTTACAATATTTAGCGAAAGTTTACGAGAAGCACCAGAGATATTGTAATTTTTGTATAAACAGTCTTGGATAATACATTTGTTATTATATTCTAACGCAATAATCTGAGATAGACGATTTCTAAATAGTGTATCATATGATTTTTTATTTAAAATACTATTTTTTTTCCGGATTGAATTTCTTATACGACTAAGTATACCTGCAAGTCCGCCACAATAAGAAGACATCCATCCTATATGTGCAATTGGAACAAAAATTGATGAAAATATTGTTGAAAGGTTACCTATTATCTGAGAATGATTAATATAAGTATCAATCTCGATTGGGCCACTAGAGGTTGATTTATTGCTACTCAGAGAGTAACCATCGGTAAATTTTATATATTCTTTCGGAAGTAACACTAAATTTCTGTCAAAAGACAAACTATCTTCACATCTCATAGAAACAACAAAAAAATCAGCATGGTACCTATAACTACAAACTGGAACACTTCGTATTAATCTTAGTTTATTTTCTTCTTCAGATAAACTGTTATTCCCTTTTTTGTTATCCTCAGAAGTGGCAGAAGCAATTAGTGATTGATTGCATAAGATCTGTTCATATGTTTTAGGTGATAGTTTATGGATTATATTTATTTGTTGATTATGCATAACCCAACAAATAGATGCAGAAATAGAATATCTTCCAATAATAGACGCTATACAACTAAATAAGTTGGCAGATTCATAATCAGTGATGAGGTGATAAAGGGCATTATTTTTTTTTAATTGATTAAAATAATCACTAGGAAATACACTATTATAATCACAATCTTGGAAGTATTTTAGTCCAAACTTTTTAAGAATAGACTCATGAAGAACCTGAATATTATTCAATGACTATCTCCTGAGCAGGTTCTCGAATCAAAAAATTTGCAAGACCTGTATTAGCGGCATAAGCTCCACAATTGTAAATTCTTAAAATATTTCCTGGATACAATTGTGGTAATAATGTATTTAGCGTTAAATAATCAGCTGGTGTACACAGAGGGCCATATATAGCTGTAGGTAACATCATATTATCACTTTTATTGTTGGGAATGTGAAACTCTGGTTGTTGTCTAATCAACCTGCCACTTGCTGAAATTCCATTCATAATATTTATGCCGGCACTTATGATCAATATTTGATAGCCATTTCTTTTCTTAGTGTCTAAAATTTCTGTCTCTAAAATACCACATGATGCAACTAAATATCTTCCAAATTCAAAGCAAGATTCAATACCTGATAAAATACCTTCAACCCTATCAGGTGTAAGAATTGGTTTTCCTGAATGCATAAATGGCCATTCTAAGCCTCCTCCATAATTAACATACTTTAACTTATAACCTATAATAGACTCTATCTCAGATACGATTTCATTTGTTTTAATAACAGATGCTCTAAATTCAGCTTCTTTTATTTGGGTACCACTATAAATATGAACTCCATACACACTATAATCACTATTTCTTATATGCGTCCTTACTTCGTCAAGTGTGATGCCAAATTTAGAATTTGGCATCATCATATTTAATCTTCCGTTATTATTAGGGACAAATAACCGCAAGATATAATTAAGATTTTTCTTTATTTTTTTTTCAACGAAACAAATTCTCTCAAGTTCAGATAGTGACTCTAAACTGAAATAAACAACACCTTTTTCTGTTGCAGAATATATATCTTTGATAGTTTTTCCAGGTCCACCATAAACAATATAGGCAGGTTTAAATCCTGCATTTATTGCAGCATCCAACTCTCCTAAAGAGGATACTTCAGCCTCCAAGCCTAGTTGTGATATAAACGTTAAGATTTTAGGATTAGGATTAGACTTAATAGAGTAATAAATTCTATGTGCAGAAATTGACGATGTTAATTCATCATATCGTGCTTTAATTTCACTAAGCTGATATATAAATTTTGTAGTAGAACACTTCATATTCAATCCGGCCTTTTATATTTATAGTTAGAAGTAATCCTTCATTCCGTAGCTATATCTGTAATATGTTGATTTTTAAGTAATCATATAAATTTTATACATATGTTAATTCTTAAATAAAATAATAAATTACGAATGCGGTGTAGAATGCCGGGTAATATCAATATTTATTGACATAGTAAGAGCGATATTAGTTGCAATTGTATCTAACCGTTCGATCAAAAAATGATAAATCTCTTGTACTGTAATAGCAGTATCAGTGATATATTGCACATAACACCCAAAAGCATCATATGAGGCATACAGGTTATCACATTAGAAACTTACAACGTCGCATTTTCTATTCCACTATAATTGTTCTTTGTCCAATAATTTAATTTTCTAATCTTTTATCCCCTCAACATACAAAAAAACTTACTGTTAATAAATCCCAAGTTCCCAATATTTAAAATTCCATTAAAATACTTACAAATAATTTCTACAGAAGGAATAAAAGATAATGTTCCTAAATAGCTAGTTAGATAAAAATGAATTGCTCCATATTTTAGTTGGATTTTAAATCTATAGCGGATTATCACCGTAGTATAGCTTATTAGTTTTCAGTTCAAGGTATTTAGCTGTCATTCCGCAGCTATATCTGTAATATACTGATTTAAAATCGTTTGTATAAAATTTATGCATTTATTAATTCTTAATTAAAACAACAAATTATGAATGCGGTGCGGAATGTCGGATTTAGTATCATCCGGGTTCTTCTCTATCATGCACAAAAGTACATGGATGACGGTAATTGTCAATATTGTTGGCATCATTCATAAAATTAAGCGATCTGTTTTTCGCGTTCAGGATTTAAGGTGACGGTGTCTATCCATTGCCAGTTTCTTGTCTGTCGTGACCAGCGTTCCGGGTGGGCAGCTTTAGCCGGCTGATAGACGGTACAAAATCGCTTTATCCTCACCTCTGTATCGCTGACCCGGTGTCGCTAACTTATCCCACAATGACGATGCGTTTCGTTATACCAGTCGGTAAAATTATCCACCCAGACACAGGATTGTGTCAGATCACTGAAGCCACTTTCCGGCCACGCCGGTACATATTTCAGTGTCCGGAATAATGATTCAGCATAGGCATTGTCGTTGCTGACCCGTAGGCGGCCGTGTGATGGCGTGATAGCTGGTTTCTGTAGTTTGACCTGCAAGGTTTGGGATTTCATTGCCGCGCCATTATCTGCATGCAGGACCAGCGGTTCACGCCTGCATTGTTTCTTCCAGACCGTGCTTTGAACCAGCTCTGCCGCTAATTCACCATGTTCGGCTTCATACACCTCATAACCCACGATTTTCCGGCTGAAAACGTCCATTATCATATACAGATAAAACCAGCGGCCTTTTACTGATGACGCGAGCCAGGTAATGTCCCATACCCAAAGCTGGTTGGGTGCTGTCACTGCCTATGTAGTGTGTTTCCCGGCGCTGCCGCCCCCGGTGATGAACCTCACCATGACGTCGTAATACCCGATAAAACGTGGATTCACGCGCCAGATAAACGCCTTCATCAGTCAGACGGGAAACAATTTGTGACGGAGGCAGGCTGGCATATCCGGTTGGTGGCAAACGGTCAGCATCTGCTACTTTTCCTCCGGAGTTAACCGGTTTGAACCGGTTTGCAGGTGTAGGCCGGATTGCCAACGGCCACTGATCTTCCGGACTTTTCTGCCAGCGCCGCCAGGTACGTAAACTCAACGGGATCTCGTTGAGCGCCATCCTCAACCGGGCTCCGGCACTGACCGCTTTGAGCACCGCCGTTATAATGACCTGACGATCCTCAACACCGGTCAGTCTGCCTCGTTGTCCGTCCCAAAGTGCGCTTGCAACGTCTTTCGCCGCTGCCGCCTCCGCGAGCAGTTCACGCCTGAGTTGTTTGTTTTCTTTCTGGCTTTGTTTCAGTTCTGCTTTTCTGCTTTATCATCACGGTCAGGCGTTTGTAAGAACGTCTGTTTCCATTGTTGAATTTGCTCAAGGTAGAGGCCTTTTTTACGGCAACATTCGGCCTGTTCAGTGGCACTGAGCGTGGCAGTTTCAATAATGACGGCCAGCCGGGCTTCAGCGGGCCATTGTTCTGGGATTTTGTCTGTGCCGGGCATATTGTATGGCAGTAGCAATTTAACCAGCGCGGCAGATTTACGCTCCGGTGAAATACGTGTCATGTTTTTTCTCTCTCAGTATTGTTAATGGGAGTGATAACAATACTGACAGATAGAGATGAACTACCAAACATGGAATAAAGATTATTGTTCGTTTAACTTGAAAGGATGCTACCGCCCTTGAGATAGAGCCTCAAAGCCTAAGTAGTTTTTGCAAATTTTTTAAACTGTAAGTTAAAAATTAATATTTTCCTTGGATTCATATAATAAGCCATCAATCATCGACTACTAATCAGTAGATGAAAAAGATTAATGGATTGAAAATTCAGGTACACATAGGCTAAACGATGCATCCATTATTCGTTCTGAGATTGTCATACAAATCTAATTCAAAATAAATATTCATATATCTGGAGTCCGACTTACTATTCGTCTTATTGGCTTTTTGTGCCTATGAAAATAATATTAAATCACATGTGGTTTTTATTTCTTCTATAAAATATCACTAACTCTTTTTGATTAAAAAAGTTACTAATTTAAAAAATTCATCACTTCTTATTAATAATTTTCAACAAAAAAATATCCTAAAATAAAATTTATTTCAATATTTATTTTAAAAAATAACATTTTATTTACATAAATCACAGCCAAATCGAAAAGTCAACATAAAATATAGAATTTCACTACAGGAAGGCGATTGTAAATTAACCAATTAATCTTTTTGAAATTCATTTACACATTCCTGTAAGTTATTAGGGTACATTAACGTTTGATTAGAGAGAATTTTAACAGCGTAATGTTTTAGCATCGTTATTTTTACGAAGTTAATTACTTTAATAATAATTAGACTCCTTATTAATATAGTACTCACGATATATGAAAGTTCCAATCTCTTTGTCATGCATAAAGAAGTAACTTCATGTCCGATTGCGTGGAAGTCTGCGGGTAACTTCCCTTAAATTATTAGTCCATTTACTTGATATTTTGACATTAGTAGTTTGCTATTATACGATAAGTTTAGTAAAATATTATAATTAAATTAGTGTAAGGATAAAAATAACAGGATAATAAATTGTTTTTTTAAATAGATGTTAACGATTGCGTTCTGGAAAATATCTGTATATATAATATGTGAAGAAGGCTAGTCCTTAATTATTTTTTATTACCCATTTCGATAGAGGCTTTCACGTTGGATGATCGTGGATTTCACAATATCTGGGATATTGTTTTGTATGATAATGAAATATTATCTGATGCCAATAAATTGAATACTTTTTTTTTCGAGGCTATTAAAAAAGCTGGTTTCAGAATAATAGGACATATCTATCATAAATTTACCGATGAGGGAGAAGGTGTCACCGGATTATTCCTTCTTGCCGAATCTCACCTATCGTTTCACACATATCCCGAGACAAGTTATATAAGCATTGATGTTTACACGTGCGGTAAACAAGCTATATGTATACATAATGACATAGAAAACTTTTTCAAGAATAGTAAGAGATTTACTGTTCGCGGTCTAGAAAGAGGAAGTAGACTGGGATTTCGAGAACAATGGAACAGTAAACGCCGTTAAGCGGTCAATTTAAATAGCCAAAAATTGGGTAACCAACTGACACTGTGGATGACCCTATACCCGATTTTGCGCATTTTAGAGGTGGCCGCTTAAGCGGCCACCGAAATCAACCATAAACCGATTCATCGCAGACGCCAGTCTTGAAGCGACATCGTCCATTTTTTTGATGCGGCCTGAATCGCCAGCCAGATCACTTTTTTCATTGAATCATTTGATGGGAATATCTTGCGCCGCTTGATAGCATGCCTGATCACATTGTTCAGTGATTCTATCGCATTCGTTGTATAAATCGCTTTCCTGATTTCAGCCGGGTAGGCAAAGAACGTGGATAAGTTAGCCCAGTTATCTCGCCAGCTACAACTGATTTGCAGATAACGTTCATCCCATTGCTGAGCGGCTTCTTCTGTTGGGGCCCAATAAATCTGTTTTAAGTCTTTTACGACCGCTTTTGTACTTAACCAAAATTCTGGATAAGAAATTGACGAGAAGCCTGTTCCAGGAGCAAAGTTTTGGTGCAGACCCAAAAACAGCTCCGAGGTGGAACAGGCTATGGGCAACTTAGTTGAAATTTTCTGTGATGTCGATGATTTTTGCCGTTTTTTCATCCCTCAATGGGAACAATTTTGTCTCGATAGCGGGCATCGTTTACGCCGCCGACAAGGTCACATGTCTCCCAGTGAAATCATGACCATTTTGATCCTTTTTCATCTGTCACATGGCCGGGATTTTAAATATTTTTATCCAGAACACATTTGGAAATATCACCACAACGATTTTCCCACCTTACTCAGCTATCCCCGTTTTGTCAGTGTGGCACCTTCCGTTTTGGTGCCACTATGCAGCTATCTGACGCAATTAAAAGGAAAACCCACAGGCATTGCTTTTATTGATTCCACCCGTTTGAATGTCTGCCATAACATTCGCATTCCTCGACATAAGGTCTTTGCGGGGATAGCAAAGCGCGGAAAAAATTCAATGGGATGATGTGATGGATGTCCCCTTTTTCAGCGGTAAACAGTACCCTCTTTTTTTCCGATGCACTGAATTTCAGGAGAACAGCTCATGAATACGATCAAAGTGGTTGGCATTGACCTTGCCAAAAATGTTTTTCAGGTCTGCGTCTGGATGGCGGACGGTTCCGTTGCCTCTAACCGAAAGATTTCACGGCAAAAACTCCTTGATGTTGTGCGGACTTTCCCGCCATCAACCGTCATTGCCATGGAGGCCTGTGCCACTTCTCATTATTAGGGGAGAACGTTACAAGCGATGGGCTATACCGTCAGATTCGTCCCCACCCAGCACGTCAAAACCTTTAGCCATCATCAAAAGAACGATGCCAATGATGCGTTGGCTATCTGCGAGACTGCCTGTCGTCCGGGTATCCATTTTGTCCCGGTTAAAACAATAGAACAGCAGGATATTAAAGCACTGCGTAGCGCCCGACAGCTCATGGTGGAGCACCGCACCGCGCTTGCCAATCAACTCTGGGCGTTCCTCGCTGAGCAGGGCGTGATTATTCCCGTTGGCATTCAGTCACTTCAACACCATTTACTTGATGTTCTGGAAGATGAGAACAATGCCTTGTCTTCTGCCCTGCGACGTTTACTTTATACCTCGCGGGAAGATTTATGTGCCCTGAACCTGCGTATCCATGATATGGATAAAGGAATTGCGGCACTGTCTCGCCAGCAACCGGGTTATGACCCTCTGCTCACTATTCCCGGTATCGGTCCCCTTATTGCGGCTGCTTTCGTGAGTGACGTCAGCGCATCTCAATTTGCCAATGGCCGACAACTGTCTGCCTGGTGTGGTTTAGTCCCCCCGGCAACACAGTTCGGGCGGGAAAAATCGTCTCTCTTCCCTGAGCAAACAGGATAATCGTCATCTCCGAACGTTAATTATTCATGGTGCCCGCGCCATGATGCGCGGCGTACAAAAACGGGATGACCCTTTAGGCGAGTGGCTGAGAGCCCTGATTACCCGATGTGGGGCCATGAAAGCCGTGGTTGCTTTAGCCAACAAGCTGACCCGAATTATCTGGCGTGTTCTGACGGATAAGGTTGATTATAATATGAAGAAGACTTTTGCTATCAATTAATTGAATTGAGTGAATCGAAATAGACGCTTTAACCGAGTTTGCAAACACTGATGAAAAAACGGCTATCGGCCCTGCGATAACCTGAGTAAAACCGAGGTAGTTACATACCGATGACGGATGATAAGGAAACAGGGTGCGGATGACATCATGGCGCGAGCAAATAAGCCCTTTATGACGCCGGATATATGGTCGCAAACCGTATCAATTTAGTGCTTGCATAATCGGGGCGTCCATATATCCTTCATTCCGCACCTAATTCAGGAATAAACCGCTTTATATTGTGCGCCTAATAAACTCAAAAGCTCATGGTGGTAAGATTGCATTCCTGTCACCATTTTATGTTCTTGAAATTCAAAGGTGTTGATCCCTTCAAAGGCCAGAAATACCCAACGCGCGGTGGG
>NZ_JAJAFZ010000106.1:0-8844 GCF_025384895.1 Photorhabdus kayaii | reverse complement strand
GAGATTGAACCGGGTGGTTGCGGAAGAAGAGACGCGCCGCCTGGAATAAACCGAATATGCCTGGCGGCGATAGCGCGGCGGTCCCACCTGACCCCATGCCGAACTCAGCAGTGAAACGCCGTAGCGCCGATGGTAGTGTGGGGTCTCCCCATGTGAGAGTAGGGAACTGCCAGGCTTTAAATACCGTAGAAACCCCCAGCGAGCGCTGGGGGTTTTTGCGTTTTAAGGGATATCCTATGGATTTCAAGATGCATCGCGGGGGCAAGGGAGTGAATCCGCGGGGGCATAGCGAACGATATGACCGGGATGAGTGCGTGCCGCCAACAAAGAGGCAACTTGAAAGATAACGGGTATATTATTTATTTAACCTGAGATTTGCTTAAGAAGGGAACTCAGTGCCTGAGGCACGATCAAAGTTTTTGCTAAATAACCTGAGTTCTGGTTAAGCAGTCACTAACCTATCCATTTCTGAGCAGGAAATATTCAGTGACGGTTTGTTCTCTTTGAGACAATAAGCGATGAGTCCCCCCAATACATTCAACATTAATCCCTGCACACTACGGTGTCGTGAATGTTTTATCTGAGAAATATTCTTTAATTGATCATTGATGGTTTCTATGATGAAACGCTTTGATAACATCATCTTATCCCACACCGAGAGCGCTTTTGCCTTCATGTTACTGCGCGTATCAGTGGTGAATGTCACACCTGTTGCGTTTAAATCATCAAACAGAGACTGACTGATATATCCCTTGTCGCCGTAAAGTGTTCCTGTTCATCCCGTTGCTAATTCACGCGCGGGCTCCCGATCATCGACATTGCCTGAGGTGAGTTTGGCTGACACAATTTCTCCTTGAGGATTGACTATGAAATGCAACTTAAAACCGAAAACCCCTCCCATTGACCCTTTTCCTCGTTTCGCTATGCCGTCAAACACCTTATGACGAGGGATACGCACATTATGACAAACACGAATGCAGGTGGAGTCGATAAAGGCGAGTCCCGTGGGTTTCCCTTTCACCTGCGTCAAATAACTGCAAAGGGACCCTAAAACCGATGAGACGACGCCCAGAAAGCGGGTATAACTCAGCAGGGTGGGAAAGTCTTGTTGGTGATATTGTTGGACTAATCCAAAGTAAAAGTTTTTAAAATCCCGATAATGTGACATATGAAAGGCAATCACGATGGTCATAATCTCGCTGGCACTCATGCGGCCATGACGTCGGCTATCCTCGATAGACTGTTGTTCCCAGAGTTTCAGGTTAACTTAGTGGATTTCAATTTTCTAATAGCCACGAGACCACGCTATTACTGTGTTTTGAAATTTCCTGAAAATCTTTTCAATCATTTCAGTTTGCGATTTTTCTTACATCGCTAGTACTGGCACGGTCTGGCCGTTTGTCTTGTAGGATTTTAAAACTGAAAAAAATTTTTGATCCAAAACGTGCAGGTGGGTGCGGTGTAGTGCCGTTTATACTCCCGGACCAATAATCGCTTGAACACGGGTTCAAGTCCAGTAGGGATTACCAAATTTAAGCTGTTAGATTAGTATATTAGGCCACTTAAACAAAAGTGGCTTGTTTGATCAAAGGCGGTAAATGTTAAAGGCCACCGGGAGGTGACCCCGATGACCTTAGCTACGTTTACGTTATCTATTTCAAAAATGCACGGATCAGCTCTAAAAGCGCGATTAACGCTTTAAGAACGATGATAGCAGTGTCAATAAAATGCTTTCACTCGTTTGCTCCAGTTAGGAGCACGACTTAACTAGTACTACAGCCGTAGATATCAGAAAGTTGCATTTTCCTTGATGCTCACAACTCTGAGAAACCGCATGAATTAAGCTTTTCTATGGGTGTCTTTTCTGTTGAAAAAAGTAAGTACGGCTGTAGTACTAGAACCAATTGTCCTTTACCACTCTCATTCTGGCTCACGGGCTTATCCGAGTAGAGAAGACTTAGCTTTTTCTGTTTCACCCCAAATTCACCATGTCATTCTTTCTACTGCACCAGAGTCGCGGCTTGAACTGCGTAGCTACCGATATGTACAGGGGCATGCAGTCGAAGAAATCATAAAAATTACTCAGTGAGGAAATAATTATGTCTGTCATGGTTCATATACCGACTATTTTAAGAATATTCACCAATGACCAGAAAACGGTAACCTCTTCTGGTGAAAATGTTTGTGAACTTATTGATAACTTAGATATTTATTTCCCAAGAATTAAAGATCGTTTAGCTTCTTATTATAAGAAAAGTGCATATTTTAGTATTGAAGATAAATCTTATAACTCAATATTAATAATAAGAATATTTTATCAATTAGTCTTGTTACTTTTTTAGAATGTATTGTTTTTAATATTGATAGCTTGTAATTTGACTTCTTATAATTTTGCCTTTTTGTTTTGGTTTTCCTCATTTCTACTGAAAATATCATTGATTTTTAATATGTTTCATTCCATTTTTAATTTAATTTACCTTATTGTTTTTTTATATAAAAAATATAATTTAAAGTATTTTCTATTATAAATACTGAAAATTTATTAACTATTATAATGTTGAACATTGTTGTAGGACCAAAAATGAAATAATTTCAGCTTACTTGTAAATCCTCGACATTTTGTTAATACTTAGTTAGATTTAGCTATCTGGAAGTCTAAGCGTATAAATGGATAAAAAATCGAGGTTATAGCATGCCAATTTGTATACCGGATGAATTACCCGCAGTGAATTTTTTACGAAACGAGAATGTGTTCGTAATGACATCTACTCGTGCAAATATTCAAAATATACGTCCACTAAAGGTATTGCTGCTTAACCTGATGCCAAAGAAAATTGAGACTGAAAATCAATTTCTAAGATTACTATCCAATACGCCTTTACAGGTAGATATCCAGCTATTGAAAATAGATAACCGAAAGTGCAGGAATACGCCTGCTGAACATTTGAATAACTTTTATTGTGATTTCGAGCAGATAAAACACCAAAACTTTGATGGTTTAATTGTCACTGGTGCGCCATTGGGATTAGTCGAATTCGAAGATGTGGCATATTGGAGACAGATTGAAAGAATAATTAGTTGGGCAAAGGAACATGTCACTTCTACCTTATTTATTTGTTGGGCTGTACAAGCCGCTTTGAATATTTTGTATGGTTTGCCGAAGTTTACCAGAGAAGTAAAACTATCAGGTGTTTATTATCACTCTACTCTGGACCCTTTAGCATTATTAACTCGTGGCTTTGATGAATCTTTTTTTGCTCCCCATTCTCGCTATGCAGATTTTCCTGAACAGGTTGTTCGTGAACATACTGATCTGGATATTCTTTCCAGTTCTGAAGATGCGGGGGTGTATTTACTGGCAAGTAAAGATAAACGTATGGTATTTGTAACTGGTCATCCGGAATATGATGCTGGAACGTTGGCTAGTGAATATTTACGCGATTTAGCCGCAGGTTTGTCTCCAAAGATCCCAATAAATTATTTTCCAGATAATAATCCAGAAAGAAAACCACTGGCATCATGGCGTAGTCACGGGCATTTATTGTTTTCCAACTGGCTGAATTATTATGTGTACCAGATCACGCCATATGATCTTACCTACATGAATCCAACACTGGATTAATATCTTTATAAATGGCTGAATTTCAGCCATTTAACCCTCCTGATTTTTTCTGATTTCCTGCCATAACACCTATCAAAATATCGCACTTTTTGTAGTTTTTCTTATATAACAAAAACTTAACCAAATGATCTTGTAATTTATGGAATTAATTTCTCTAATTTAAAATGAGTAATTTGTAATATAACTAATTGTTTTTTATTGAATAAAAATAAATTTTTAAAAAAATGGAAATCGTTTTTGATTTATTTTAAATTTCTATTACTCTTATTCAGGTGTGGCTTAAAATGAGGATGAATGAATGACGCAGCAAACTTTAGCGACTGAATTATCGTTTATTAAACGATTTGGAGCAGCAGAGCAGGAAGTTTTGATACCTGAGGCGGTAGATTTTCTGAAAGATCTGGTTGTTCGGTTTATTGATGCACGGAAAAAATTGTTAGTTGATCGGGATATTTGGCAGAAGAAAATTGATGATGGTGAATTGCCTGATTTTATTTCGGAAACCAGTTCCATTCGTGAAAGTGAATGGGAAATTCAAAATATTCCAGCGGATCTCCGTGATCGTAGAGTAGAAATCACTGGACCAGTAGAACGGAAAATGGTTATCAACGCGTTGAATGCTAATGTAAAAGTTTTCATGGCGGATTTCGAAGATTCCTTAGCACCAGCTTGGGATAAGGTGATTGAAGGGCAAATCAACCTGCGTGATGCGGTTAATGGCACAATTTCTTACGTTAATGAGCAGGGTAAACAGTACCAGTTGCAATCAGATCCTGCTGTTCTGATCGCACGGGTAAGAGGGCTTCATTTACCGGAAAAACATGTTCTCTATCAGAATGAGCCAATTGCCGGTGGATTGTTTGATTTTGCGATCTATTTTTACCACAACTATAAGCAATTGCTGGCAAAGGGGAGCGGCCCCTATTTCTACTTACCAAAAATTCAGTCTTATCACGAAGCTCAGTGGTGGAGTGATGTATTCAGTTTTGCAGAAGATCGTTTTGATCTGCCGAGAGGCACAATCAAAGCAACGGTATTGATTGAAACTCTGCCTGCTGTATTTCAGATGGATGAGATTCTTTATCATCTTCGGCACCATATCGTTGGCCTTAATTGTGGCCGTTGGGATTATATTTTCAGCTACATTAAAACACTGAAAAATCATAGTGATCGGGTTCTGCCTGATCGTCAGTCTGTCACAATGGATCAACCTTTCCTCAGTGCTTATTCCCGTTTGCTGATCAAAACCTGCCATAAGCGCGGAGCATTTGCGATGGGGGGAATGGCTGCTTTTATCCCCAGTAAAGATATTGAACGCAACAATTGGGTACTAGATAAAGTCCGGGCGGATAAAGAGCTGGAAGCACGCAATGGTCATGATGGTACATGGATTGCCCACCCAGGTCTTGCCGACACGGTAATGGAAGTTTTCGATAGGGTCTTGGCAGAGCGGCAAAACCAGTTAGATATTTTCCGTGAAGAAGATGCGCCGATTACCGCAGCTCAATTACTGGAACCTTGCCCTGGCGATCGTACTGAAGAAGGTATGCGGGCCAATATCCGTGTAGCGGTTCAATACATTGAAGCGTGGATTTCAGGAAATGGCTGCGTTCCTATTTATGGTTTGATGGAAGATGCTGCGACAGCCGAAATTTCCCGGACATCTATTTGGCAATGGATTCATCACGAAAAATCATTATCTAACGGTAAAAAAGTGACAAAAAGTTTGTTCAAGCAGATGTTGGCAGAGGAAATGGAGGTTATTAAGCAAGAAGTTGGAGAAACACGTTTCAGTCAAGGGCGATTTAGCGATGCGGCCAAGTTGATGGAGCGCATTACAACTCAGGACGAGCTGATAGATTTCCTGACGTTGCCGGGATATCAATTGCTTGATTAGAGCCCATCCCATTAGGGCTACTGAGAGAAGTTTGAGCAACGAATAATAACAAAACACCATATCCGATTAATTTAACAAAGATAGGAAGTAGAAGTTATGACAATCTCCAGAACTCAACAAATCGCTCAACTGGAACAAGAATGGAAAAGTGACCGTTGGAATGGAATTATCCGTCCGTACAGTGCGGAAGAAGTGGTTAAATTGCGTGGTTCGGTTAATCCAGAACATACATTGGCACAGCTTGGTGCTAAAAAACTGTGGGAACTGCTGCATGGCATGGCAAAGAAAGGCTATGTCAACTCATTAGGTGCATTGACGGGTGGGCAGGCATTACAGCAGGCAAAAGCGGGTATTGAGGCGGTTTATCTTTCTGGTTGGCAAGTTGCGGCTGATGCTAACACCGCATCCAGTATGTATCCTGATCAGTCCCTGTATCCGGTGGATTCAGTCCCGGCGGTGGTAAAACGCATTAATAACAGTTTCCGCCGGGCAGATCAGATTCAGTGGGCGAATGGTATTGGTACTGATCATCAGGAATATATCGATTATTTTCTGCCAATTGTGGCGGATGCGGAAGCAGGATTTGGTGGTGTTCTGAATGCTTTTGAATTGATGAAAGCGATGATTGAAGCGGGTGCTGCGGCTGTTCACTTTGAAGATCAACTGGCAGCGGTGAAAAAATGTGGTCATATGGGCGGTAAAGTTCTGGTTCCGACACAAGAGGCGATTCAAAAATTGGTCGCTGCGCGTTTGGCGGCGGATGTTTCTGGCGTACCGACGCTGTTGATTGCTCGTACCGATGCTGATGCAGCCGATCTGTTAACCTCTGATAGTGACACATATGACAGTGAGTTTATTACCGGCGAACGGACTTTTGAGGGGTTCTTCCGTACCAGAGCGGGCATCGATCAAGCAATTAGTCGTGGTTTGGCTTATGCGCCGTATGCTGACTTGATATGGTGTGAAACATCAACACCTGATATTGAAATGGCCCGTCGTTTTGCTGAGGCGATTCATGCTAAATATCCCGGTAAATTATTAGCTTACAACTGTTCTCCATCGTTCAATTGGAAAAAGAATCTGGATGATAAGACTATTGCGCGTTTCCAGGATGAACTGTCAGCAATGGGTTATAAATTCCAATTTATTACTTTGGCGGGTATCCACAGTATGTGGTTCAACATGTTCGACCTGGCACATGCTTACGCGCAGGGTGAAGGGATGAAACATTATGTGGAGAAGATCCAAGAAAGAGAGTTTGAATCAATTAACCGTGGTTATACCTTCTCTTCTCATCAACAGGAAGTTGGCACGGGTTATTTCGATAAAGTCACAACGATTATTCAAGGGGGAACATCGTCAGTAACCGCATTGACAGGTTCCACAGAAGAACAGCAGTTCTGATTGTTCTATAGCTTATGGATTTCAAGATGGATCGCGACGGCAAGGGAGCGAATCCCCGGGAGCATAGGTAACTATGTGACGTGACCGGGGTGAGTGAGTGCAGCCAACAAAGAGGCAACTTGAAAGATAACGGGTATATTTCTGATTCTATTCAGCCTGCAATAAGCAGGCTGAATATATTGAGGAGTTGCGATGGAGATAGATTCAGCATATTTGATAGCACAAACCATTTTACAAGGATTCGATGCACAATATGGTCGCTTTCTGGAAGTGACTTCAGGCGCACAACAACGCTTTGAACAGGCTGACTGGCACGCTGTACAGCAAGCTATGAAAAAGCGTATCAATCTTTATGATCATCATGTTGGGCTGGTGGTTGAGCAGCTTAAATGTATACATAGTGCTTTCGGATATGATGAAGAGTACATTACCAAGGTAAAGGTTGTTTATACCGGTTTATTACCGGATTATCCCCGGTTTGAAATTGCCGAGAGTTTTTTTAATTCTGTTTATTGCCGTCTATTTGAGCATCGCAATTTGACACCGGATAAATTATTTATTTTTACCTCGCAGCCTGCGCGTAGATTTCGGGATATTCCTCGGCCGTTATCGCGTGACTTTTTCCCTAATGATAATCTTGCTTTAATGTTACGGACAATTCTTAATGATTTGCCGCTGCGTTTACCTTGGGAACATTTAGAGAGAGATATTCGTTATATTACAGACTACTTACAACGGACATTTCCAGTCGAAGAATTACTACAAGCGACTTTTCAAATAGCTAATGAACTGTTTTATCGCAACAAAGCGGCTTGGTTAGTCGGTAAGATCCGCATGGGCAGTCAAGTTTATCCTTTCTTATTACCGATCCATCATAACGAATCTGGGGGGATCTTTATCGATACCTGCCTGACTGATTATGCAGATGCCAGCATTGTATTTGGTTTCGCCCGTTCCTATTTTATGGTTTATGCGCCTTTGCCTGCGGCTTTGGTTGAATGGCTGAGAGAAATTCTGCCTGCCAAATCAACGTCTGAACTTTATATGGCAATCGGCTGCCAGAAGCATGGTAAGACAGAATATTATCGGGAATATCTGGCGTTTATTACCTTCTCCAAAGAGCAACTTATGATTGCTCCCGGAGTTAAAGGGATGGTGATGTTGGTGTTTACTTCGCCTTCATTTGATCGCGTCTTCAAGGTGATTAAAGATAGATTTGCGCCGCAGAAAGAGGTGACTCAGGAGCGGGTACAGGAGTGTTACCGTCTGGTCAAGGAGCATGATCGTGTGGGGAGGATGGCCGACACACAGGAGTTTGAAAATTTCGTTATTGATAAAGCCCGCATCAGTCCTGAACTAATGGAAGAGTTGCAGAAAGAAGTGCCAGAAAAGCTAGAAGATTTGGGTGATAAAATCCTGATTAAACATCTCTATATGGAACGGCGGATGACACCGCTGAATATCTATATGGAACAGGTGGAAGAACAGAAGTTGAAAGATGTCATCGAAGAGTACGGTAATGCGATTAAACAGCTTGCTGCGGCGAATATTTTCCCTGGAGATATGCTGTTTAAAAACTTTGGTGTGACACGGCATGGACGTGTAGTGTTCTACGACTACGATGAAATCTGTTATATGACAGAGGTTAATTTTCGAGATATACCGCCGCCGCGTTACCCAGAAGATGAACTTGCCGGTGAACCGTGGTACAGCGTGGCGCCAAATGATGTTTTTCCTGAAGAATTCCGACATTTTCTTTGCACTGACAGTCGTATTCGCTGTTATTTTGAAGAGATGCATAGTGATTTATTTAAAGCAGACTATTGGCGGGCGTTACAGGAACGGATTAGACGTGGTCATGTGGAAGATGTGTTTGCGTATCGCCGCAAACAGCGGTTCAGTCAACGTACTGAAATAGAAA
>NZ_JAJAFZ010000105.1:0-8935 GCF_025384895.1 Photorhabdus kayaii | reverse complement strand
AGTCCATTCTTATCCATCTCCCCTTTTGAAGAAGTTATTAAAGTTCAGATATACCCTATGGATTTCAAGATGCATCGCGACGGCAAGGGAGCGAATCCCCGGGAGCATAGAGAACTATGTGACCGGGGTGAGTGAGTACGGCCAACAAAGAGGCAACTTGAAAGATGACGGGTATATACCGTATTTAACCCCGCATTTCTGTTATTTCTATTTCTTTATCGAAGCGTAAATGCTCATCGGCTGCCATAGGGATCAACCAACGTAAATTATAGATCACATTATCGGGTAATGAATTTGCTTCATAGATATTAACGATCTCTTTTTCAATAGAATTGACAGAATAGACACGATCATCATACATATAGAGAAAATTTACCTGATAAACGTCAGGACGAGTTAAGACAGTAAATAGTCGCCACTCTTCAGGACGTGTTTCAATGCCAGCTTCTTCTGTAAACTCCCTTGCCATTGCCTGTTGGGGGCTTTCTCCCGCTTCTATTTTTCCACCAATCCCATTGAGCTTCCCTTTTTGCCAACTGGGTTGTAATTTTGAAATTAGGGAGACATGTTTTTTATCTTTAGAAAACATAAACCCTGTTACATAGTTAATCATTATTTTCTCCACGCTTTTATTTCGCTACTAATGTCTGATTCCTGTCTGGCCCATATGAAATATACTTAATTGGGACACCAGCATAGTCTTGAATAAAAGATAAGAAATCAATCAGCTCAATAGGTAGCTCCGTTAAATCTGTATATGATGAGTTAAGTGCGCTCCAGGATTTAAATGTCTTATAGATAGGTTTGGCTTTATTGAGCTCCAATAATGCATCATCACAACAGACGAGTTTATCATCAATTTCATAGGCAATAGCGACTTTTATTTCATGTAAACCAGCAAGAACATCAACATTCGTTATGGCGAGTTCTGTTACACCATTGAGTTTCACCGCATGTTTAATCAGGGATAAATCCAGCCAGCCACAACGCCTTGGCCTTTTTGAAACGGTACCATATTCGTTCCCACGCTCTCGAATATAATCAGCCTGTTCTGTCGATAATTCAGTGGGGAATGGCCCGTTGCCTACACGGATCATATAGGATTTCATCACACCGACAATATGTATTTTTTGTGCTGGTATACCTATCATGGCAAAGCAGGTTTGCACTAATGTCTGATATGCCACGGTATAAGGATAAGTACCAAAACTATTATCCAAGAAAGTGGCTTGTGATGTCTCAAGTAAAACATCTTCTCCCGAATTAAGTAAATCACCGATAATTTCATTAGTGAACGTGAAATAGGGTTCTATCCTCTTGCCATATTGATGTGTTGTTTCTAACATCTCTTCAAAATCTAATGTGGTTTGTGCATTAAAAACATGTTTAATCTGCTTTTCCCTGATACTCCAAAGAAATTCTAATTTACTTCTTAATTTTTCTTTATCAAGGGTATCAATAAGCCGAATGCCATGACGGTTGGCTTTGTCTTCAACACAGGCACCCACACCGACACCAACTGAACCTATCTTCTGCTTACCTTTGTATTTTTCTGATGCTCTATTTAACTCAGAGTGTAATGGTAAGACGATATGGCATCGTGGGTCGATAAATATATTAGAATCAATTTTTTCTTTTTGTATAAAGTCGATCTCTCTAACCAGAATGGGAAGACTGACTAAAGCGCCTTGGCAGATATATAAATTCTTTTTGTTGAGTGAGGCTGGTAATTGGGAAAATGAGCCTCTTAGATTACCATGTTGCACACAATGACCTGCATTAGCGCCGCCATTAAATCGAGCAATGTTATTGATGTTGCCAGATAAATAGTCAACAAATTTTCCTTTACCTTCATCTCCAAATTGGAGTCCAACTACAGCAGTTAACATAAATCTATTCCTTAATTCCTTAATTATCTATTGGCTTATTCAAAATAATAGTTAAATCATCATCTTTGATGATTTTTTAAATGAATAATCTGCTTTTAAATACTAAGCTGTTCTTTTAAAACTAATGTGATCAATATCTATTTGTACATCGTTATAAATGATCCCTTTCTTATTGGATTATTTTGAACAGCTTCTTTATTACTGTTTATGGACCAAAGAATCTGCTATTAATAGGGCTTCACTTAATGTATCAACAATGGGAACACCCGCGGTTTCAAGACTGATACGACTGTGGGTTCCTCCGGTATAAAGAATGGCATGAGTTCCTGCCGCTAATGCGGCAATTGCGTCATCAGTAGCGTCTCCAATAACCACACTTTGCTCGGGAGCAACATTGAGTTTTTTGAGATGGTTAGCTAACTGCTCTGATTTGCCGGTTGTCAATAATGGCGTATTTCTACCATCTATTTGGGTAAAGAATTTGCCAATACCATGATTATCAAGCATAGGGATTAATTCATTATGCTCCATCAGTGAACATAATGATTGGGTTGCACCTGTTTTATAGCGGGAAGCGAGGAGTTGGCTCACACCTTCCGTTAAACTGGCTTTCTGAATACCTGGCCGATAGTGAAAATTAAACGTTTTTCCGATCACTGACCATTCAGAAGATGAAGGTTCACGGCCAATCACTTGTTTATAGAAAGTTTGTACTGGAACACAATAATATTCCCGATATTGTTCCAGCGTTAGAGGGTCAATACCAATTTCTGCCAATGCGAAATTGGTTGCACTCAATGAAACATTGACATCATTAAGTAATGTACCATTCCAATCCCAAATAATATGTGCTGTTGTCATATTTAACTCCCCTTTTCCAAATTAACTTTTGCGAACCGAACATTCAGAACATTGATATGCCAGGGCCTTAAATGCATCAATTGGCTGTTCATAATTATTCAGTGGTGTTTGTGCTTTTAGATTTAATAAAAAATGCAATAAGTTGGCTGCCCATGTTGAATCTGTCAGGGTGTCATGAAGGACAGACAATAAACTATATGAATAGGCAACCCAATCCGCCGTGGTTGTATGAGCATATTTATCATCAGCGAAAGGCTGATCAATTAAGCGATTCAGGACCTTATGATGTCTGAAACACCAAGGCGTCAAGACATCTAAAGTTTCAGGGTTGAATACACGATCAGCATGCCCATAAACGCGAGTACGTAATAATTTTTCCCAATGTAGTTCGACGGCTCGGGCCTTTGGGCGTTGTCCGGTTTGGGCCATGACCAGATCGATTGCCTGACGTAAGGTGTCTCCTGTTCCGCAATTATCATCAATAATTGTCACGGTTTGTCCTGATGGAATTTTGCGCCCCCAGAGATGATTGCTCTTGCAAGACGTATCATCGTAACGTGAAACTTTCACTAAATTGAGCTCACTATTCCATGCTGCGGCTGTGACTGCGGCTGCCGCTGATCCTCCTAACATGATGCCAACAACTGAGGAGTTGGAGCATATGTCAATTTGGGCTGCGGCCAAAGTTAACAGATGATTATCTCCTTCAATAAATGGTCTGGGCACTTTGTGTTCCGTAGACAATGGCAATTTCAGGTCATGGATTGGCGAGAGTGAAAAAGTAAATGGTGTGCCCATCAGCGTTGAACTGACGACTTTAGCGCACTCTTTGATCCCATCGATGAATGGCACAATATCTTCGTTAACCGTCTGTGGAGAACTTAATAAGCTATCAACAATTCTCAGCAATTTTGCCAAACTATGATCGGCCAATATATATTTTGATGGGGCAGTACACAGCTTATCGCTACACTCAAGTTGAGAGATGTATTCTGTGTAATATTTCGCCGTCATCAGTAGCTCGTGACACGGTTTTTGTTCGTAATAGGCGGTACCGCGGGAACCGACGAATGCTGGCTTCTCTGTGAGTAAGCCAGGTAGCGCCATCACTTCTTTCGTTAAATAGCGTGTTTCAGGTACGCCACGCAATTCGCCTAGTAAACCAATAGAACGAAGATCCAAAGCAGGAGATAAAGATTCAGACATATTTAGCGTCTCGGTGATTGTGTTGCAGCAAGGGCATCTTCGAGAGGAACCTTACCAATATGTAGAGCTTGACCAAGAATGGCACCTTCGACACCGATAGTGGACAAATCGGCTAATGCGCGGAGATCATCCAGGCTCGATACTCCGCCGCCGGCAATGACGGGTGATGACGTTTTCGCGCAGACTTCCTGTAATAGCGTGAAATTTGGCGAACTCATCATGCCTCCCCGCTCAACATCGGTTACGACGTAGCGTTGGCAACCCTGTTTGTCGAGGCGCTCAAGGAGATCCCAGAGATTACCTTTGCTGACATTCCATCCATGCGTTGCCAGTTGATAACCTTCCGATGTGTTTTTTACATCAAGAGCAATGGCGATCTTATCGCCATATTCTGCAATGGCTCGGGCACACCAATCTGGATGTTCTAATGCTGCGGTCCCCAAATTAACTCGCTGGCATCCCGTTGCTAATACTTTGCGCAAGATGGTTTCATCTCTGATTCCGCCACAGACCTGTACGTTAATATCGACCGCAGCCAGGACATCGGCAATAAGATGGCTGTTTGAGCCACGTCCTGACGCAGCATCAAGATCAACAACATGAATCCATTTTGCCCCGGCATTTTGCCAGGCTAGTGCTACTTCTGCCGGGGTACCTAAAGGTCTCCGTAATGTTGGGCTTTCACCTCGGGTTAATCGAATTGCGGAATTCGATGTCATTGCTATTCCGTCAACAATATCCACAGAGGGAAATATCTCGAATATTTCCTTACTTATCATTAAATGCATCCTAATTAATTATTTAAAAATTAATAACGTTTTGTGATTAATGAAATTACAAGTTGCAACGCAATAAATATGCCCAAAAACAGAGGGGTTAATTTAATGAGCTTAATAACCATTCATTAATTCATAATAGTGAAAAGAAAAAATTTCTCAATAAGGTTATTAGCTAAATATAACAATTTGGATAACTTTGTTCAGCCAATTAATCTTATGTTTACTTAAGAAGAGTTAATTTAGGGGAAGGTGAATAGAGATTCAATTTAAATATGTCGGAAATGAATTCTACTAATGTTGATAGGGAAAATTCAGTGTTATTTATCTAATATTTTAATTATTACAAATAATATAAATCTGTTTTTCAAGCAATTATTATAGTATATTCTGATTTATATAAAATATACCCTATGGATTTCAAGATGGATCGCGGCGGCAAGGGAGCGAATCCCCGGGAGCATAGATAAGGATGTGACCGGGGTGAGTGAGTGCAGCCAACAAAGAGGCAACTTGAAAGATGACGGGTATATATTTACAATGATATTGATCGCAACACTTAGAATATAGAATTTCGCTTATTAACCTGAGGTTATTATTCAATAATAGTACCAGTCAGCTTCTGAGAAACCTCTGAGAATTGGTTTTCTTTAATGACTGACTATTTTGGACGTTGGCGATAGTGCTTATTTATGACTTTAAATGAACAAGAGGCACCTATTGGGTACCTCTTGTTATGGGAGTTTAACGGGAAGGAACTACGTTAAGGCGACTGGTTGAACAGTTATTTTAATCATTCAAATATCGAGTCGCTTAGTTTGCCATTTTTTAGATTTCCAACGCCAGATATTAGTGAGTCCACGCAACCATTCGTCACAGAAGAAACCGATCCAGATACCTAAAATGCCCATTTCCATTTTGATCCCTAAATAGTACCCCACTGGAATAGCAATACACCACATAAAGAATATGGCTGCATAAAGTGGGAAACGAGCATCACCGGAAGCACGCAATGCGTTCACCATAACAATATTTGCGGTACGGATTGGCTCCAGAAAAACGGATAGCAAGAATAGGGGTAACAACAGTTTGATAATGGCTTCATCTTGCGTCAGAAAATGCAGAATCGGCATTTTGAGCAGCCAGAAAGCAGTGACCACGCCAATAGTGACGATACAGCCGATTTTCAGACTATTAATGCCACGAATATAAGCATCTTCAAACCGCTTTGCACCGACCAGATGACCAACCATAATTTCGTTACCAATGCTGGTGGCAATGCCAAATAACATCACAAACAGTGATAGCTGGAAATAGAGTGTTTGTGCTGCCAGTGAAATTTCACCCATCAGTCCAATGAATGCTATGGCCGCCATATATTGCAGTATCCACACTACGTTTTCACCCGCAGCGGGTAAACCGATATATAAGATTTTGCCCAACATACCCTGTGACCAGCGTAGGAAACCTGCCAGCGTAAATTTGATCCGCAGGCCATAACTGAGCAGACAGAATAATAGGATCACGGCAACAATCCGGCCAAAGACTGTAGACCAGGCGACTCCTTCCAGACCATATTTAGGTAATCCGAAGAAACCATACAGGACGATCATATTACCTAGCACTGTCAGCAAGTTAGCAATCAAAGTAACATACATTGCCGGTTTGGATTTCCCATAAACCCGCAAACACGCCGCCAGAATAATCGAAATAGCTTCAGGGATAAGACAGATACCCAGAATGTGCAGATAGTTAAAACCATCTTCCATCAGATGTTCCGGCATATTCATGATAGACAAGATCTTATAGCCGAAGAAGATAGTCATCAGCGCACAGCTAAACCCAAGTAAAAAGTTGAATGCAATAGAAATATGGATCGCTTGGCTGGCTTTATCCCGTTTGCCTGCACCAATATATTGAGCAATAACGACACTGCAACCAACACTGATAAAGTTGAAGATAGTGATAAACAGATCAAATACCTGATTACCTACAGCCATAGCAGCCAGATAAGAAGTAGAAACATGGCTCACCATATAAGTATTAATTAATAAAGTAGCCAGATGGAGAAGAATATCAATAAAAATCGGCCAGCTTAACGAAAAGAGCGAGCGCTCAGTAACATCAGTTTGATGCATTTGAAAAACCTGCTTATTGAAAAAGGTAAATGAATTATTTCTTGAGATGCTGCGTACTCAGAAAATATTCAGGCATTGTACATGGTTTATTTATCCGTTAACAGAGATGAGATATATACCCGTTATCTTTCAAGTTGCCTCTTTGTTGGCTGTACTCACTCACCCCGGTCACATCGTTATCTATGCTCCCGGGGATTCGCTCCCTTGCCGTCGCGATGCATCTTGAAATCTATAGGGTATGGAAAGATAAAAATTGAATTCTGTGATTGGTTTTTTCTGCTTGAACAACCCCTTGTGGTACGAAGCAAATAACGATCAATTAGCATCATAAGGGAAATGATTGGCAGCAAATATTAGCATTGCTATTTGTCGAATGTGTTAGCGGAATTGATAAATTTTTGCTTAGCATGTTACATGTGGTGGATGCGTATACTGTGACGACAGTATTATCAGTACACAGTACATTTGTTGCGAGGAAATTTAGATCAACAAGTAAATAAATTTCATGGTAAATAATTAAGATATTTAAATGATTATCTTAATTGATAAAAAATTTAAATGCCAAATATTTAAAATAATTATTTTAATATATTATTAGTATTTATGATATACCAACTTTACCAGTCAATGGATGCCTTATGTGTTTAATAAATCATTAGGTGATTTTATTTAAATTTTATTTATGATTTTATATCGCTGAATAATTTTGTTGGATTATGGGATTTTCCAAATCTGATCATTCAGTTTTTTATGATAACTTAAACGATTTATCAACGGAGTGATAAAAAAATTTTTGTGGTTAAATTTTGCTCTATAATTAATTTAAAGGAGTCGAATATAAGGAAATGAAAATATACCATTCAGCGAGGTGATATGATGATAAATAGACTACAACACCAGTTACTTTTGGCCCTTTTAACGTTGACTTTCTTTTCTGCTTTTTCTACATCTACCCATGCTTGTATATTGTACCCGCACTTTCCTATATGTGCGGCAAAATGCGTTATTTTTTCATCTCATACTGCAACATGTATTATCGGTTCTCAAGCGCCTAATCATTCAGCTTATAATGATCCAATGTCTATTGGATCTGAAAAGAATAGCTAATCGAAAATGGAATTCTATTAATATTCAGTTAGCATAATTATTGTGTAATATTATTGCGTGATATTATTGTGTTATGCGGAATTCTACCTCTTTTTTTTCTATTTTCCGCCCTTTAATAAAGGGCGGGTTTTTATAAAGTGATTTATACCTGTTATCTTTCAAGTTGCCTCTTTGTTGGCTGTACTCCCTTGCCGTCGCGATGCATCTTGAAATCCATCGGGTATATGGCTATAGGATATATGATTTAAAAATAGAGTAAATTGGAAGGTCTATTTTAGCTATCAAGGTTTATATTTTTCATGTTAATTAACTAAGGCTATTTAAATTAATACGCCATTATATTTTCTATGAATTGGCTGAAACGTAGCAGATAGCCGTCAGGATCTTGCACAAGAAATTCTCGTTGGCATGCAATGACTTCATCAATACGGTAGTGATTATCTTTAACCTCTCGGTATAGTTTGATGTTATTAACTTTTAAGCTGTGCAGTAAAGGGGCTAAATCATCAACTTCAATCTGAAAATTCATCCCTCTCCCAAAAGGATAATTTAATGAGGCTGTGTTCCAACCATCATCATGTAATACTTCAAGCATCAGTTGTGCTTCACCAAGTGCTAAGTATGCAAAATCTGGATTATCTCGTCGAATAAGCAACTGGAAGCCGAGAATTCTTTGATAAAAATCCAGAGATAGAGAAAAGTTAGTAACAGTAAGTTCTGGAACCATACGATTCCAATAGGGTTTATGTTGTTCCATATTTTATCCTATATTCTACGATGCCTATTTTATTATATGAGAATGGATTAATTTTATCCAGAGTAAAGGTGTTATAGTCTAATAAAGCTATTTTTTATTCCTGTAAAAATAGGGTAAATAATTCTATTAATTTTTATGTTATTTAACTTGTTCTTTTAAGCCCTTATGGGGTGGTTTTCTGTGTTAGTAATTTATTTAATT
>NZ_JAJAFZ010000104.1:0-9003 GCF_025384895.1 Photorhabdus kayaii | reverse complement strand
ATTTTTTTCTGATTTAGTGATTGCTATTCAACTGGCTATTGTGATTTTTAATGGCCGATCGGATTTTAATACGAAACAGCGTTCCCTCGTTATCTATTATATCGGCTATATAATCGCAGATATTAATTTTCTTTGAAGTGAACATATATGCATAGTAGGATCTCGCTCTATTGCTATGACTTATGTGAATTTTAGATTATCTGTCCGTTATATTTTTTATCTTGAATTTTATGTTGATTATATAATTGCTAACCACTACTATTAGGAGGGTTTTTTCTTTACTGTATGCTTAGTGTAAATAACACAATATATGCGCTATGTTAGCACTAGGTTAAAAATAAAAAAACATACAGCAATTTAATTTGTTATTATAAATTAATGGTGAATGTTTATTTTTTTTAGTTTTTATTTTCTTTGTTCTTTTATTGACGCACTATTGGTTCTACACTATTTTTAAAGTTAGAAAGTGTTTTAATTTTTTATAAGTTTATGGATTATGATAGTTGAATATGGATGTTCAGTAAATTAGTTGAGTTTTTAGGTGTAATATGAACTTCTATATTTATAACTTGGTATGAATTTAATTTTATAAGGAATAATATATTATGATTGATCAAAACAATTCTAATAATATAGTTACCCCTAATGTGACGATTTCTGATGTAACTGTATCCTCCATTCAAATTGCTCCGGAAATAGCCAGAAACAATGTTCATGTAATCATTGTTGATGATAAAGGGACTTCACAGGATTTTCTTCTAGATAACTCTGATGGTGGTTATCAAGGGAGTGGTAGTTTAATAGCTTTGATTCTTGCACACCTTAATTCGAAAAAAGTGACTATTAGAACTACCGGGTATGAATATAAGAAACATGGATATATCAACGGAGTATTAATTAAGGAGGATAAGGGAACAGGCGGTGGTACAGGAGGTGGTACAGGAGGCGGTACAGGAGGTAGTACAGGCGGTGGAACAGGAGGTAGTACAGGCGGCGGAACAGGAGGTAATACAGGCGGCGGAACCGGGGGATGATAAGGACGGTAGACATTAGGAATGATAGGAGTGAGAATTCTTATAGAAAATATTATTCGCTATTATTTACGTTAAAGGTATTAAAAGCCTATTCCATTATGTTATTTTATTTGCCATTTTAGATTTGGATAGTGTTCAAGCTTTTTGCAAAATAACGTCTATTAGGGTAAATAGTGAATTGGAATTAATTATAAATAAAAACCCTGATGTTCAGTCTTCAGGGTTTTTACTTTTTAATAACTAAAGATACACTAAGTTTTAGGCACAGTGTTTTAATATTTCTGATCAGATTTTTCTAGTGTTTTTTATCTGCTTGTTGACAGTAAAAATGATCCTATTAATTGAATAAAGAATACTATATATTATATACCCGTCATCTTTCAAGTTGCTTCTTTGTTGGCTGCACTCGCTCACCCCAGTCACATAGTTACCTATGCTCCCGGGGATTCACTCCCTTGCCGTCGCGATCCATCTTGAAATCCATAGGGTATAGTTATGATTTGTATGGAAATATTTTTGTTTTTTAATTATATTAATTAGTTTATTTATCGTGAATTAATAAATTTGAATAGATTTTATTGTCATTTAATAAAGTTATTATCCGAAATCACTTATGTTGATATATGTGGAAATTTTTTCTTCATGTCTAGTGAATAAAACTAGGTTAGCCAATAGTTATCTGGAAAATCCTTATTTTGTTTTTTGATCTATTAGGGTGTTAGCGAATTAAAATAGTATAAGAGTTAAATGGTCAATAAAATATTGACCATTAGGGAATGCTATCAATAAGGTTATTAGAGGCTCTCGGTTATTGCCTATGATCTAAGAAGTACTTTAATTCAGGTAGATTACCATTTTCTCTAAATCTAGCAGGCGTGGTATTAAAGTGCTTTTTGAAGATCCGGGTAAATGTTGCCTGAGAACTGAAACCATATTGTAAAGCGATATCAAGGATTGGTAGGTTTTCTTCACGCAGAGATCTTGCTGCTTCGTGTAAACGCCGCTTACGAACATATTCACCCAAGGTATAGCCTTTCACTTCTTTAAACACTCTTTGTAGATGCCACTTTGAATAACCGCTTCTGTCAGCAATGGTCGCTATTTTTATACCTTCGTTACGTTGGAGCTGAGTTTCGAGCCATCCGACAATATCATTTACTACACTTTCTGACATTTTCACCTCCCACTGATGGTGGGCTAGTTGCTAAAATATTAGATTTAGTTAGTTATTTTCATAATGATAATAACTATAGTTATTAATGAGTGTATTTTAAAATAAATCCGGGATATCTATAGGCAAAAAATGCTATTTATAATTGATAATTATTATCATTTATGCAAATTTCCTTTGTTTTAATAATAAGTAGCATCAAATGATCTTCACTAATTTATTCAAAACAGTATCATCGTTCGTCATTTAATTTAATGGAGGTTGTAATGCAATCGGACTTGGCTTTTTTAACTAAAAAGTTGGCATTTTTTGTTCTTTATGCTCTGATTTTAGCCATGGTCATAGGCTTACTCTTTATTGATGTTATCTATTTGCAGAATGCAGTGAAGGAGAACTCATTAACTGAAATTGCTCAGGAAAGTATACTGTTTGTTATTTCTGCTATATTTCTGTTGGAAGCAAAAAAGAATAGTCAATTACGTCCTGCATTAGTCTTGATATCAGGTTTTTTTGCTTGTTTATTGATAAGAGAGCTGGATGCTATATTTGATGAGATATTTCATGGTGCCTGGGCGTGGATTGCTATTCCGTTAGCGCTAATTTGTATTTTTTACTCAGCTTATAAAGGCAGGGATACGTTGGCTGGGCTTGTTCATTTTACGCGCCATCAAAGTTACAGCATGATGGTTGCAGGTATTTTGTGTGTACTCGTTTTTTCCCGTTTGTTTGGTATGGGAGAATTATGGAAAGGTTTGATGCTCGAACATTTTGATCGAACAGCAAAAAATATGGTTGAGGAAGGGTGTGAACTTCTGGGTTATTGCTTGTGCTTGATTTCAACTTTTTGGTATTTGCCTGATGCAATAAAATTTCGGAAATAAAGAGTAAGACAGGCAAGCGATTGAAATAATTTGCCTGTCGAATTTACTGTTACTGCCTCAAATAAATCTGAGGTTGTTGAGTCTCAGGATGGCGGGTAATGCCAAGATCTGCTTGATACCATTTTTTCAGAGTATGATCATTCAGCACTTCTTCTGGTGTACCCGCAGCGACTAACTTTCCTTTATGTAATAGAAAGATTTTGTCTGCATAGAGAGCGGCAAGATTTAAATCATGTAGAACACAGCACATAGCCATGGGTTGTTCCCGTGTCAGTCGGTAAAGCAGACGCAAAGTGTGTTGCTGATGGTAGAGATCCAAGGCTGATGTTGGTTCGTCAAGAAACAAGCAGCATTCTATTGGTGTTGGATGCCAAAGTTGAGCAAGGACACGAGCGAGTTGTACTCTTTGCTGCTCACCACCGGAGAGTTGCCGGTAGTCGCGGTGACGTAACTCATGGCAATCCGTTTGTTCAATAACGGTATCAATTGCTGTCTGTTTATGATGCATACCATGAGGAGAGCGCCCCATAGCGATCACTTCTTCTACACTGAAAGGGAAAGAGAGTGAGCTATGTTGACGCATGACGGCACGAGTGCGGGCTAATTGTTCAGCTGGCCATTGCTCAATAGGTATTCCGTGTAAATAACATTGCCCATGCTCAGGTTTTATATATCCCGTTAATAGCCGCAATAATGTGGATTTCCCCGCGCCATTTGGCCCAATGATGGCGACAATCTCGCCTTTATTTACCGAGAGCGAAACATTATCAATAATTTTTTGGTTGCCAATTGAATAGCTTAAATTCTGTGCTTGCAGAGAAATATTATTTTTTATGGCATCCATTAGGTGCGGCTCCCTGGCCCTGGTTGTTTGAGTATCAACCATAGAAAATATGGACCGCCGATTAAACCAGTAATTAGGCCAACGGGTATTTCTGCTGGTGAGACTAATGTTCTTGCCAGTGTATCTGCGGTAAGCAGAAGAGAAGCTCCGCCTAAAGCAGCACCGGGAAGTAGCCAATTATGATCACCACCAAATCGCATTCTGATCAAATGTGGGATAACTAGCCCAACAAATCCAATAACACCACTTAATGCAACAGCGCTGCCAATAAGTAGGGCGCTGAGTAGTAATAACTGGAATTTAGTGCGTTGGACATTTATACCAAGATAGTGGGCCTCTTCATCTCCTAATTGCAGCAGATTCAGTTTACGGGCCTGGCTGAATGTTAGGATAATAGCGGGAATAATTAAAGAAGCTGTAATTGCCAACGTCGGCCACTCTATCTGGCTGAGTGAACCCATCATCCATAAAGAGAATTGTCGTAGCTGTTGATCGTCACTGATATAGCTCAGGACACCAATAGCAGACATACAAAGGGCATTGATAGCAATCCCGGCGAGTAATAAGCGGGCCAGATTTCCGTAGTTATATTTATTGAGTGAAAAAATCAGTAATGAAATTAACAGGCTGCCAATAAAAGCGGCGATAATATGTCCGTACACAGCGATGACAGATGGCAGGCTAACTGGCAGAACAATTGCCATTGCAACCATCAATGCGGCTCCACTGCTAATACCTAGTAGGCCAGGATCAGCGAGTGGATTGCGAAATAACCCTTGCATTACAGCCCCGGAAGTCGCTAAAGCACAGCCAACCAGTATGGCTAATAGCACTCTTGGTAATCTGATATTCAGCCAGATTTGCCACTGGGGTTCACTAATGGAAGATTCCCATAATGTCTTGAAAGATAATGATAATGCGCCAATGTTAGCAGAACCAATAGCCAACCCGGACAGTAACAAACAAAGAAACGCCAAGCCCAAACCCGGAGACTTCATACGGCTCATTGAGTCTTCTCCGCCGCCTGTCTGAGTTGTTTCATCACTGAGGGGGTTTCGAGGCCAAAACCGAGTAGCCCCATATCATCTACAATTAAAACCCGTTTTTTTTGACCGGCAGGGGTGTGTTTCAATCCGGGTAATTGCCAGATTTTATCCAAACCGCCCATTGATTTAATACCATCCTCCGTCACTAATAACAGATCTGGTGCGCTGGCAATAACACCTTCCTGGGAAAGTGGGCGGTAATTGTTGAAACCTTGCATGGCATTAGTGGCACCAACAGCGCGAATCATTTTGTCCGCTGCGGTTTTTTGGCCGGCAGCCATTGGCATGATACCTCCGTGACTCATCACAAACAGAATACGGGTCGGCAAGGTAGTTGTTGGTATTTCTGTCAGTGCTTTTTGATATTGTTGAATCAATTGTGCACCACGTTCAGTTTGATTGACCGCCTTAGCGACGGCCTTAATTTTTTCAGGAACGGCTTCTAACGCTGCTTTTCCGGTTATCTGAATTACTTCTACACCAGAATCTTGGAGCTGCTTAAGTGCCAGTGAAGGTTTTGCCAACTCACTGGTTAGCACCAGTGTTGGATTCATAGAGAGAATACCTTCAGGGTTAAGCATTCTCATATAGCCGACATCGGGTAAGGCAAGCAATTCGGTTGGTTTCTGGCTGGTGCTGTCTCTGGCGACAACTTTTTCACCTGCACCAAGTGCAAAAACAATTTCAGATACATCGCCACCGATAGTGACGATCCGTTCAGTGGAAAAAGCACTGAACGATACCGCAAGGACAAATGTCAGAAGCCATTGTTTCATGCTACACGCTCTTCCTGTATTGATTGCAGTTTTGGCAGAGCAGCCACTTGCTCATACCACTGAGTTTGTTCAGGAGTGCCTTCTGTACGCTGACCAAACAGTTGAGCAATCTGATTGCCATTAGCATCAAATAGCTCAAGGCTGGTGACAAAACCCTCCTCTGTTGGTTTACGGGTTACCCAGCTTTCAGCAATAGCACTCTCTATTAAATGTAGTGTGAAATTGCGGTTAAAGATATTAATCCATTTCTGATCTGAGTTTTCTTCCTGATGTGGCATCAGACGTTCCAGCTTTCCGGTGAAAATTTGTACGCAACCATGATTACTGACGAAGATCATGATTTCATTCTGATCGTTATAAGCGGTGTTGATAAGTTTATTCAGTGCAGAATTTTCTACCTTGTAAGCCAGATCATCATGTACTGCGTTGAAAACCTGTTGACGGCTCAGATTATGGTTTTTAAGTAACGTGAAGAATTGATGAACGTTAGTCATTGCTCGCCATTCTTCATCAAGCTGTGCTTTCAGTTCATTTGTTAGAGTTGAATAGGTGATTTCTTCTATAGGTTTGATGATCAGTGGGGGGTTGTCTTCTGCCTGATATTTTTCGATCAGCGCTTCCCAAGCTGTCATATTAGTATTACCTGTTGCATAAACTTTATGCAATGCGTCACCCTGATGATCAAAAAATTGAATGCTGTGGCGCACACCATTTTTTGCGGGTTCAACCAGATAAAATATACTACTCCAGTGTCCAAAGAATATCCGCAAGTCGAGTTCACGAGGGTTCAAGACCAGCCCTGCGTGGCTGCTGAAATGGGTATTTTCATACCGGCCAATGTGTTCATGAACAGCAAAATCATTGCGGGTGATCGCCTTAATTTCACCAACAACAGCTAACTCTTCCAGTAAAGTTGGGGCGTCAACATTGAGGCGTTTGGCATCGATACCAACGCGGCTATGTAATAACTCACCTTCACTGACATTCAGATAGGCTGCCAGATCACGGGCATATTTGGCTTTGTTATCAGATTTGGCTTGTAGATAACGTTCATAAAGTGAAGAATTCACAATTTAACTCCTTGAAATACATTTATTTAATTACCACTGGTAACTGACGAACAGTTTGGCGTTGCGACCATCCTGCGGTGTTCCCTGTGGTGAGTAGTATTCTTTATCAAAAGCATTGCCTAAAACTGCTGTAGTAGTCACACCTTTGAGCATTCCTTCACCTTGATAGCTGACATAGAAATCATTAACGCCATAGCCTGCTTGTTGTTTAGGATCTCTACCTCTGGCATCTTTACCTTTGAAGTCAGTATGCTTGGTGAATTGACCTACCCAGCCGACAGAGAAACCGGTTTGTGCAATAGGGATTTCCAGTATGCTGGTGATAGTATCTGGGCTGAGGTTATCAAGAGATCCACCGCTTTTTTCATCTTTACCTTCTGTGCGGTTGTAAGCCAGTTCCCAAGAGAACAGATTGGATTCATAGTTTATGGAAGCATCCCATCCCCAAATCTTGGCGCTAGATATATTAACAGATGTTGTGTTCCTTCCTTGGTTGACTATATCTGACTTAATATAATCTTTGGCTTGAGTATCAAAGTAACTCGCTTTAAATTTCAGCTCGTCGTTATCTGCTAGTAGATCATTGAAACGTAATCCAAAACCAGACTCCCACGTTTCGTTGCTTTCTGGACGAAGATTTGGATTAGGGGTCCAGAAGTTTCCAGGATAGTGCATAGAATCGTTATACATTTCTCCCATTGTCGGTGCACGGAAAGCTTGAGCGTAAGAGGTAAACAGCATCGACCAGTCAGTTGGTGTGATACTGATAGCACCTTTGGAAGACCATTTATCGGCGCTGACAGCCTCATCTTTAGAATTGTTTCCTTTATAGTTGTCATAGCGCGTACCCGCGACAATAGAGACTGGCAGGTCGCGCAGCGTTATCTCATCTTGTAACCAGCCGGAATAAAAGCGGATATCCGCGTCAGGAAAGCTATCTGTATTACCGTCTGGAGTCTGTTTCTGTTTGTAAGTTTCACCACCGTAGGTAAATTGATGTGCCAGCGGGCTGTCTGTCCACAGGCGGGAGCGGTTTTCCAATTTTACGCCATAGGTTTTCTGTTTACGGCCTTCGAAACCTTTCTCCTTAGTACGAGCATTAATAGTGATATCGGAATAATAGAGATCAGTTTTGGCATTTAACCAATCATATTCTGCTGGATTTAATTGGTAGCTGAGTTGGGCATCACGTTGAGTTGTTGTGCGATCAGTCCAAGTGCTAGGATTTTTATTTTTTCCGGTGAGTGTTTGTGGATTTTTAGGTTGATTAGCCTCATTACGGTAATAGCGTAATTGACTGCTCAGGGACTGGTTGTCATCAATTTTCCAACTGCCTTTTGCCATTAGATTACTGATAAATTCATCATTATCGCCAACCACACCACCACCGTGACGGATGTTACCTGAATCACGGGTACTGAAGGCAAATAGACCATCCAGGGATTCCGATTTTGCGAACGTTGCACCACCAAAGCCCATACTATGGTCACCCGTTGCACCGCGGGCAAAAACGCGGAATCCGTGATCTTGACCCGCTTGCAGAAGATCGGCGGCATCGACAGTTTGATAAGCGATCACACCGCCTAAGGCACCACTGCCGTAGAGTAGGGCGGAAGGGCCGCGTACAACTTCGACTTGTTTAATGAGTGCTGGGTCCAGGAACGTGCCATTGATATGACCGGTATCGGTACCTTGGCGAATACCGTCAATCAACGTCAAAACACCTTTTGGACCATAACCACGCAGACTAACATCTTGCCCATTAGCACGGTTTGTACCGGCTATATTAATGCCGGGTATTTTTTTGATGAGATCGTTAGCATTACCGGCTGTCTGACTTTGTGGTGACTGACTATTTATCACAGTGACCATCATGGGAGCTTCAAAACTATCCCTTTCATTACCTGTTGCATAAACAGTTATCACCTCGCGGGATGATTTATCACTGTCGGCATCGGATGATTTTGTTGCTGCATAAACAGCCGGAATACTACTGATAATTGCCAAGCTTAATGCTGATAGTTTGAGTGTTGATCTTGCAGATTGAGACATCAGGCGAATCTCCATAATAATATTTTATGAGTTATGGATATAGCTGGCTGCCCCGATACGCGATCCGGGTGGCTGGCTGAGTTATTATTTTATTTAGTTAGTATCAGCTTACCGGCTTTACTGCCTATC
>NZ_JAJAFZ010000103.1:0-9440 GCF_025384895.1 Photorhabdus kayaii | reverse complement strand
CCCGTAACGGCAGTGCAAGCGAAAGGACAAGCTTTCCAGTGCGGCAATTGATTCAGGGAGTTGAGTCTCTACAGGTTCGATTTTTTTATCATCACCGGAAATACGTTGGCGTAGCTCTTCAAAACTCAGTTCGCCGGTTTTACGGGTAGCAACATAATAAATGCCCATTATAAGCAGAAAAACCACACTGCTTATGGCTATACCTATAAACCACGCCTGTTGAAGACGACTATCTGCCTTAATGCCTAGTTCATTAGGCATCTTCCAAACGAAGTAACTGAGTATTGCGGCTATAACCAGAACAAAAACAAGCAACAGCCAGAAAAAAGATTGAGTTCGGATACGCTTCACTGCGTTACCTCCTGTAAAATTTCATTGGGGGACACGACAGTACACCAACACCCTTCATCAGGATCAGATGAACCACTGAAAGTAAGCTGACTGGCCGCAGTATGTTGAGCATAGAGAGCAGCCGTGGCAATCACGAGCCAGGGAGCGACACAGCCCGATAGACCTAATGAGGCGTCCAGGTCGTAAATACCCTGTGCACGCGTTGTGTTTAAAGGAACAGTGCTACTCAGTGCAGTAAAGGCTTCACTGTTCGCCTGAGACAACTGTGACAGCCAAACATGCTGTAATGATTCCGGGATGACCGGCACCCAATCCAGCGCCTGTTGCACGCTTTGCACAAGCGTCGAATGGGAAGCACATTCAGGACGGTGTAAAAATGCCTGGGGTGTTAATGTCTTTTGTGTCAGACGATTACCCAATATCAGCCCGACAGCAGACTCCGCTGTCTTCTCCGGCTGCACCGGACAAATTTGCAGCGCCACGACCATTAATAACCCGCGCTCAAAAATATGGTTATCCAGCCAGTCATCCACGACAGATAACCCCGCGCCCTCAATCAGGCTCACAGGTTGGCGAATCCCCGCCTCAGACCATAGCTGCCGCCACATGTTGTTCAATTCACTTTCAGATAAAGCCGTATTGGCCTCAAACAGTAGGGAAAGCGGGGTATTATCTGGCAGTCGTTCCAGCGTCTTAGTCATCGTGGCGATAATGGATGACAACGTTCGCCGTACCAACTCATCAGGGGGTTTATCTTCCGGAGCAGGTAAACGGCTGTGACGAACAGCTTCTTCACTTAGCCATGACGCCTGTGCTTTTAACGCCTGCTCATTTCCAGTGAGTAATGCAACTTGCCTATCTGGTGTTTCTTCATCCATGAATGCTGTATGCAATGCAACACTCAAAATCTGCAACGAACGTCGCCCCCGCTGGGTTTCCTGTAAAATAACTTGCTGGCGACGTTGATCCCAACCATCGGCCCAGAGATGCTGGCTGGTATACAGTAACCACCGACATCCGGCGATAAACAACCAGCACAACGCAGGAATGCCTAACGCATGCAACCCAAAAATCACCGGCTGGCGGCGGATTTCCATGCCCCCCCACAGTATGGTATTCACTACACCGACAACAAACAGCACACTAGGAAGTAAAACAAGCCAAAACAAAAGCCGGGGAGTTTTAGGACGAGGAGCCGGGCCGGGTAAAAGATTCAATTTAACAGGCATAATGATTAACTCGCGGTAACATCCAGCAGTGAAGAGAGCAGCACACCACCGCACGCACAACGGTGCCCATGAAAGGCAATCGGGTCCCCGTCATCACAACACTCAGGATTACCTTCAACTATTACCGAGTTATTCTGCCCTGTAACTGGACAGGCCACTTTGTCACCTTTACGGGCAACCCCAATGCCATTAAATTTCATGGCTAAAGAACCTGAAATCACTTGACCACCGCAAGTCGTTTTATCTCCGATACGGATAATGCCATTCATCACTTATTTCCTTTTTCATATTACAATTAAGGCAATGCCCTTCTTTATAAAAGAAGATTCATTATTAACAGAGAAAGAATTATTTCTTACCACAAAGACACTGCATGAAATACAATTTACTTAACTAAAATCATAATTAATTTCCATTGTCATAAATAAATCTGCCACTTTATTTAAAAAATCAATCCTCTTTTTATCAGTGTATTTTATTGGATCGGGATAATACTCAGCTGCATAATTATCTTGAGAATAGAAAAATAATGTCCTCATCACACTATAAGGCTCATTATTCTTATCAAGAAAAATAACATCTGACAGAACCACTGCACCTTTACGCCTAGTAAAGGTTTTTATCTCCACCTTATATTTCATATTTAACACATAGCTAAATTTCTTATTTTTACCATACGCTTCTTTCAATGTGTTATTTATTTCATCTATATCATAGCTATATTTTTTACTTTTTCCATTCCATCTTACATAGGTAATGCCACCCGATGGATAAGCCTCACCTGATAAGTTAAAATAATCTTTCATATCATTGTAAATAAGAGGAATATTATTATATCTACAATCATTTTTAGCAGAAGCTTTTTTTAGCGCTTTTAAATTAAAAACACCGCTGTCAAATTCAATGGTATAACAATAATCTATCTTCTCTGCGTAAGCAGAGAATGAGAGTACAATTAAGATCAATGAAAATAATATATTCATACCATTACCTTTATTTCATCCTGTTATCTTCAAGCACGTCTTCTTTTTGCAACATATTTTTTTTAATAAAATAATTAGTGTGATTTATTACTCCACCATTTTTATCTCTTTTAGCATACCAATCTACAGTAAACCCATCTTTATTCCATAGAAATGAAGAATAATCATCAATATTATTATTTAAACTTCCCATTGAGAACTCTTTATTACAACTGCCAACCAATATTTTATTTATTTCTCCAGCCTTCTTATTTGATATTTCATAAATATATAACCATGTTTCTGCATCTCCACTACATCTCCCTTTAAATCCCCTTGGTTTGGATGGCAAACTTTGGAATATCGCAAGATAATCATGACCATCAATAGAATTTAACTGCGTATTGGCATAAGCATTATAAATACCTTTTTTCAATGGGATGGTTATTTTTGAACCACTTATGTTTTCTACTATAACTGCTTTTGCTTGAAGTTCCTTCCGCTGAATATAAATAGCATTATTGAGTTTTCCTCCTAATTTTTCAAGTGTAGCTTCACCATAAAAGAGTTTCTTACATTTTTCATAAACCTCATCTGAGTTTATTACTCTTCCAAGGTCATCCCATCTTCGTGGGAAAGTAATCCACTTTTTCTTTCCTATATCCCATACACCAGGCATTATTTCACCATACTCTCCATCATCACATCCTAAACCATTCGGTGCAACATATTGCCCATTCGGTGAGATTTTCCCATACCCATTGCCTCCAATAGAAAACCCTTCACCGATGCTATCATGACGATTTTTATCATAGAAGCCCGGAGCTTTAATTAAATTTTCATTGCTACCAAAATAAGAAATTGTTGCTGACCAACTATCTTTGTCTTCTATGCCAAGTGAAAGATATAGTTGTTTATTGAAATTTATATCCTGTAACATGTTATTATCTGGATCTGGGCTTTTATAAAGCTTAACTTGACCGTTTTTACATTCTTTTAGTTCATTAATTAGCAAATATCGATTAGATGAATAAAAAATTATTGCTCTTTTATCCGTAGTGCTCCTTATCATTCCATCACCATTATCTGTATCATCATTTTTCCAGTTTTCAATATTGCAAGTATTGAACTTATCAGATGTGCTGTTTTCTATAATAACAGTGGAAAAGTTATTTTTATCAAGATAAATCTTTGAGTCATCAATATTTACCACATGTTCATCATTAGCAATAGCATATAATGAAGCTAATAGTAACAATATTAACAATATTTTTCTTAAATTAATCATGACAAAACCTCTTTGGCTTTCTTAGTCATTTTATTTCTATCTTTCAACCCTTTATTACCACCATTAATTAATTTAGTGACGGATTTTATAATCGAATTTTCGTCTTCTTTTTCTTTCTCACTGGGATTTTCATGCCATTTATCCTTATCAATTTCTTTGACAATTTTAGGTTTTATACCTCTAATAAAATATCCCCCAGTATCAATGCAATTATACTCATTTTCAGTCACCTTTTGGGGATCGTCTATTACAGCTGGTCGCTTTTTCATTTTGTTAATACTTTTCTTCTTATACTCATCATCATCCCACCAGTAGTTATCAAAATCTTTTTTAGTAATCCATCCGCGATAAACCCAGTAGGCGGCATAGTTAGCCCTACCCGTCAACATTTTAAAACCTCTGCCACGAAACTTTTGTGCATCGACATCACCACAGTTTCCATTGCTCCAGCTATATGAGCCAGCAATCAAACCACCGTGACGGTTATATTTAGAACCAGAAAAATAATTATCTATTTCTGTTCCAACAGCTCCATACCAATGTCCTAATTCTGATTCATTTCTTTCCGAGTCTTCAACTATCCCTTTACCAATTTGCTTTCCATTTTCAATTAGTTGTTTCTGACTGTATTCCTGCATTGTTTTTAATCTGGCAGATTCTACTGCTCCCTGACCTAAAAAGTGTGCCTGCCTAATCGATGTGTTCATGATATATTTCAGCATGATTTTATTAATAGCATGATAATATTTTTCCGAAGCCATCTTAATAATGCTTAACTCACTCTCATTACTTTTTCTTATATCATATGTCATGATATCTATTATTTTTGACTGTTCTAACCACCCACATTTCCTGAAATGAGTAATAAACCTTCTCGGTTCAAAATTCCAGATTCTGCCGGAGGGCACTCCTGTCATATCAATACATAACGCCTTAACATGAGCAATAAACTTATTCCAGTCCTCTTCCGACATCGGCTCATCCAGGGCATCATTGGGCAATTTCAACCAGTTAAAACGGGACTCTGCCGTCGCGCCATCCCATTCAAACGGAAAATGACAAATCGCATAGCTCAAGTCTGAACGAGGTTCTGTTTTCGCGTTAAGCTGGGCCAGTAACGTCGGGGAGTTACATTGGCTATTGCTATCGCTGTCATCATCAATCAATTCCCACCCCATCCAGTGAGGAAAATCCGCGTCACTGAATTTCTTCACTTCACTTACCGCCAGATTAACCCAGCCGGCTCCGCCAGGATAATTCACTTCCCGCCAGTGAGGAGCATCCGCAGGCGATAAGGTTTCATGTTCAATATTAATAATACGCCCAAACCGTAACATCTCGTAACCCGCACTCGGGCTATCGGGGTAAAGTTTTACCGCCTTTTTATATAAATCATACTCATAATCCTCACTGACCACCGCTTCTCCCACCGTTTCATAATGCCCGTTCCGGTGTTGTCGCCGGGTCGTCATGGTGCATTTGCCCTTATCAAAACTCATGGTGATAAACAGAGGTTCCAGGCTGGTATATTGCGCCTTTTCCCAAGTCGTCGCTGTGTTTTTTTCCGGCGCTTTTGCATAGAAAGCGGTGCCTGTCGGTAGGTAGAAATGCATATCGCCATACACCACATCCGTGCGTCCATCTTTGGTGATATCCAATTCTGACGTTGTACGGCCAACTAACTTAGTCAAGTTAGTATCATCACAAAATACCTGGAAGTGCACTGCGTTAACCCCGTCCACCTGACCTACCGTGCCAAGGGGGGCTTTGTGGTAAATGGTTTTTCCCGCAGAAACGGCTTCGTCGATGGTTTTCAAATGCATATACAGTGAATAAAACACCACTTTCCCATTTTCACCACTGCCAATTTCCGTTTCATGCTTCAGCACCACACAGCCACAATCCGTTCCACCGTTATAGTTATACGGGGGCCGATCGCGCTGAGAGAATTTCGGTTGCCGGACAAAATGCACTGTTCCATCCGCGATAGCCCTGATTTTTTCCGGCTGACTGGTGCTGTCGCTGTGGACAAGGTGAACGCCACCATGCCAGGTATGCCAGTCGTTTACCGGGAAACTGCGCCGGGTATCCACCGGGATCATTCTGTCTACCCAGGCAGCATCACTTTCAGTGGCCGATTTATCCCGCAGCATAGGAGGGCTGATAATCATTTTTTTGTTCTCTATCGTTAATGGGTTAAATGATGAAGTCACCCGGAAAATAACCTGTATTTTAGGATGTTAAATGCCCGCATTTAACAATCATGACCGGCACAGTGCCTCATCAAGGGCATATTTAACCTCCATACCGGGCATTGACCCTAACGGGATACCTTCACAACGGATATATCCCTTTTCCTCCAGGGAATGGGGATAAAAGAATGAAAAAACCATCGTAGAAATTATTGCGAAAAAGAAAGAAAAAATAATAATCTTCCCTATTTTCACTTGCCAATACAGAGGCGCTTGCTTCAGGGTAAAAAGAAAATATCCCCCTAAAATAACCAGCGGATATAAAAAAACAGGACTCAAAAGCACAAAAACATCAAACCGACTGAATAAAATCACCTCTTTATATAAAAAAAGATCAGCCAATTTTATAAAAGCCCAATATGCTCCTACTGCCGGGAAGACAATAATGGCAATCAACACTATCAATGTCGGCAGTCTTTTTTTAATCTTTTCTACCCGGTTCATTTAAAAAAATCTCGGTTTAATGTCCTGAAGGGTTTCCCTTAAATAAGCGCGTATTTCTGTTTCTACCGCTTCTTTACCTTTTTCTAACATTTTATCCGCAAACATCGCGCCTAAATCCCAAAAACCTTTTTCAATCTTTCGGGCTTTCTCCAACATTTCTTGTTGAGCCGATTCAAGGTAAGCAACCACTCTATCTGTCACGCCAAATTTATCATCCAGCGCATTTAACCCCCAGGCCGCCAGTATCCCAACCCCAACAACGACAACCAAAGGGACAGCGACAATCGGTATCCACGCAACAGCAACCGCCCCGACGCCCCAACTAATGGCAGACGCGATACCTATCTTCACCACATCCGTCGCCAACGAACCAATAAATTCGGCAAGACTGGTTTTATCATTCAGGATAAAGTCCAATGTCCGGTAAGCGGCTGCCACATAAAATGTTAATCTCGCCCCTTCCACGATTGATTTACTTAATCCGTACTTACCGATCCCCAAATCAACCACTTTTGGATTTTTTAATGCAAACACCGGCGCATTTAATATTTTACGGATCCCTGGATACCCCGTCAGCTTTATCAGTTCGGTGCCTTTATGGTTAACATAAACCGTTGCTTTAATTCCCCAATCTCCTAATTTGGCAATCACCATTGACGTCGTCACGACATCTTTGCCATTCGTTCCATAATTCACCATAACCTGACCTAAATCAGATTGTGTCGCAGAAACCCAGGCTGTTTTTGTCTCTTTCCATCCCCACGACTGGAGCACTTCAAACCCCTCCTCCAGCGTCAAAAACATCACATCCTGATTACTTTGGCGTAGCATTGATCTCAACGGCTCATCAGGTAATGTGAGCGTGTTTTTAACTGTCCAATCACACTTCCTAAAGTGAGTAATGAATCTTCTTGGTTCGAAATGCCACACTCTGCCGGAGGGTAACCCTGCCATATCAATACTTAATGCCTTCGAGTGGGCAATAAATTTATTCCAATCCGCCTCTGACATGGGTTCATCCAATACATCATTAGGCGATTTCAGCCAATTAAAACGGGACGTTACTGTTGCATTGTCCCATTCAAACGAAAAATGACAAATCGTATAGCTCAAGTCTGCGCGGGGTTCTGTTTTCGCATTAAGCTGGGCCAGTAACGTCGGGGAATGACACTGGCTATTGTTGCTGCTGTCATCATCAATCAACTGCCACCCCATCCAGTGAGGAAAATCCGCGTCACTGAATTTCTTCACGTCACTCACCGCCAGATTAACCCAGCCGGCGCCACCAGGATAATTCACTTCCCGCCAGTGAGGAGCATCCGCAGGCAATAAGGTTTCATGTTCAGTATGAATAATACGCCCAAACCGTAACATCTCGTAACCCGCACTCGGGCTGTGGGGATAAAGCTCCACTGCCTTCTTATATAAATCATACTCATCATCCTCACTGACCACCGCTTCTCCCACCGTTTCATAATGCCCGTTCCGGTGTTGTCTGCGAGTTGTCATCGTACATTCGCCGTTATCAAAGCTCATCGTCACGAAAAGCGGTTCTGTGCTGATATACCCTATTCTCTCCCATTGGGTTATCTGGACTTCCTCATAAAAAACAGTGCCTGCCGGCAAGTAGAAATGTATATCGCCGTAGATGACATCCGAGCGTCCATCTTTGGTGATATCCAGTTCTGACGTTGTACGACCAACTAACTTAGTCAAGTTGGTATCATCACAAAATATCTGGAAGTGCACTGCGTTAACCCCGTCCACTTGACCTACCGTACCAAGTGGAGCTTTGCGGTAAATGGTTTTTCCCGCAGAAACGGCTTCGTCGATGGTTTTCAAATGCATATACAGCGAATAAAACACCACTTTCCCATTTTCACCTCGGCCAATTTCCGTTTCATGCTTCAGCACCACACAACCACAGTCCGTTCCACCGTTATAGTCATACGGGGGCCGATCGCGCTGAGAGAATTTCGGTTGCCGGACAAAATGCACCGTTCCGTCCGCTATAGCCCTGATTTTTTCTGGCCGGCTGGTGCTGTCGCTGTGGACAAGGTGAACACCACCATGCCAGGTATGCCAGGCATTCACCGGGAAACCTCGCCGGGCATCCACCGGTATCATTCTGTCCACCCAGACTGAATCACTTTCAGTTGCCGATTTCTCCCGCAACATAGGGGGGCTGATAATCATTTTCTTACTCCTTAATGACTCATTCGGTTAATTCGTTAAATTGTTCAGGAAAATTGCCAACGTTTTGGCGGATCTTCTGCTTTAACCGGTAAAGTAGTCGATTCGGTTTTTTGGCTGGCCGCCCCTGTTCGGTCAAAACTGGCGCATTTAATCAGGTAATCCCCCGCTGTTCCCTGCTCAATTTTGTATGGATCAAGTGTGATATAAGAGCCGCCCGCATTAAGGGTGATCTTCTTTTTCGCTGTAATATGAATTTCATCTTCCGTGCTGGTGATATTGATCGCATTACGGGCCAGCAACTCCATCAGGCCATTCTGTGCCTGAACAGAAACCGTGCCCTGATTAGCAATCAACCTGATGCCCAATTTACGTACAAACAGACTGAAAGCCTGGCCCACCCCGATAAAGAAGTTCTTTACAACGCCAATATCCGCATGCTTGCCAGCATTGGCGATCAGATTTTCCGTTGCGGCCAGTTGCAAGTGTTTCCCACTCGTCACCGATATTCCTTTCGGCGCACTCATCAGTACTACCGCCGATTTCAGGTGTTCGATGTCCTGTCGTAACAGCGCTAACTGAGCATTGATATCCGCCGCAGCCCCATTAGCCGTTTGTGCATCAGTGGAAATGGCCTGCATCTGTTCGCTCGCCACATTCAACTGGTTAAGTGCCGCCTGCATTGCCAACACATCTCCCCCCGCGTTGGCCTGTTTATCCG
>NZ_JAJAFZ010000102.1:0-9444 GCF_025384895.1 Photorhabdus kayaii | reverse complement strand
TAGTTACTCAGGGTAAATTTTTTCTTTAAATTCACATAGATCTTCAATAATACAGGAACCACAACGAGGTTTACGGGCTATGCAGGTATAACGACCGTGTAAAATAAGCCAATGATGACAATCAACTTTAAATTCGACCGGGACAACTTGCAGTAATTTATTTTCGACTTCATTGACATTTTTACCGGGCGCGAATTGAGTACGATTACAAACGCGAAAAATATGGGTATCGACTGCAATAGTCGGCCAGCCGAAAGCGGTGTTTAACACCACATTAGCTGTTTTGCGGCCAACACCTGGCAATGCCTCCAATGCAGCACGATCTTCGGGAACTTCGCCAGCATGTTTTTCCAGTAATATCTGGCAGGTTTTAATTGTATTTTCCGCTTTGGTGTTATACAGACCGATAGTTTTTATATACTCTTTCAGCCCATCTACACCAAGGTCAAGTATTGCCTTGGGGGTATTAGCAACTGAATAGAGTTTCGCTGTGGCTTTATTAACGCTCACATCTGTTGCTTGCGCTGAAAGCAGTACTGAAATAAGTAACTCAAATGGTGTTGTGAAAACTAATTCAGTTGTTGGCTTTGGGTTGTTATCCCGTAAACGCGTTAAAATTTCGATACGTTTCTGCTTGTTCATATCAAATGGAACTGTCCTATTCTGGTAACATGGTTATTGCACGGCTTTTTTCTTTTATTGCCCTAGCTTTCATTTTTTCGTCAATAAGATATTTCGCTGCCAGCATTAATCCCAAACCGATAAAAGCGCCGGGTGGTAAGATCGCTAACAGGAAAGGGGAATCCATATGAACGATTTCTATTCGTAATACCTTAGCCCAATTACCCAGCAGTAAATCAGCGCCATCAAATAGGGTTCCATTGCCGAGAATTTCTCTAATAGCACCAAGAACAAACAGGGCAAAAGTGGCTCCTAATCCCATTGCTAAGCCATCAATCGCCGATGGCATAATTGGATTTTTCGCGGCATAGGCTTCAGCACGGCCGATAACAATACAGTTAGTCACAATCAGTGGAATGAAAATCCCCAATGATTCATACAGACCAAAAGCGTAGGCGTTAATCAACATCTGGACAGCACTGACAACCGAGGCGATGATCATAACATAAATTGGAATACGGATCTCATTGGGTACCCAACGACGCAAGCTGGAAACCGCAATATTGGTACAGACTAGAACCAGTGTCGTTGCCAGCCCTAAGCCGAGCGCATTGGTTGCAGTGGAAGATACGGCTAACAGTGGACACAATCCTAGCAGTTGTACTAAAGCGGAATTGTTTTTCCATAGCCCTTGGATAAATAAGTTTTTGGTTTCACTCATGATTTTTCTCCACAGGATTCTAGAGAAGAGAGATGCTTAGGTATAGTCTGTAAATAAAGTGTGGTTCGTTTGATTGAGTTTGTCACGGCGCGTGGGGTAATAGTGGCACCAGTAAATTGATCAAACTCGCCGCCATCTTTTTTCACTGCCCAGTGCCGGTCATGATTTGATGTGATGGTTTTCCCTGAGAATACATGAATCCAGTTTGAAATCCGGGTTTCAATTTTATCCCCTAGTCCTGGGGTTTCATGATGTTCTGTAACCCGTACACCAAGCACTTTTCCCGAGAAATCTGCGCCAACCAGTAATTGAATAGCACCGGAATAACCATCCGGTGCAGTACTTTCTAACGCCGCCGCCACGGGTTGATTATTTTTACGGGCCAGATAGAGACGATGAGGCAAGTTATTGCCCAGAGCATCCGCATTGACTAGATAACATTCGTTTTGTATATCATTGTCGTATAGGGCCGGCGGAATAACCTGATCAAGCAGCGACTTGTGCTGTTGTGCGGCTTGTTCTGCGATAGTACTTTTGGTGAGTGAATTCACGACAGCCGTCAACCCGGTGGTAATTGCAGCAAAAATGGCTAGTGTGATGCCGTGACGTCGCATGGTTTCTAACATAACGGCTCCTTATTTATGCCCGTAAACGCGGGGTTGGGTGTAATGGTCAATGAGTGGCACGGTGATATTCGCCAATAAGACCGCAAATGCTATGGCATCAGGATAACCACCATAAACACGAATAACCCAGACTAATAAGCCGATCATGGCACCAAAAACCAAACGACCTTTGGGGGTCGTGGAAGCACTGACGGGATCGGTTGCAATAAAGAATGCGCCTAGCATGGTTGCACCGGAAAACAGTTGTAATAATGGTGGCGAATAATGAGATGGATCAATCAACCAGCTAGTGAGTGCACATAAGCCTAATACCAGGATAAATGCCACAGGAATTTGCCAGGTTATCACTTTTCTGTTCAGCAGAATCAACCCACCAACAAGATAAGCAATGTTGACCCATTGCCAGCCAATGCCAGCCAGAGATCCTTGCAATATAGGTTGGCGAAGAACGTCATCAATATTGTGAGTCAATAAACCGGTTTTGAAACTATCCAGTGGTGTAGCCTGGCTAATTCCATCGAAACCTTGTTGCAACTGCTGTAATGTTGTGCCATCGGGAGTATGACCGCTGAAGATCACCATCAGACTGTCTAGCGGTGTGATTTGTGTTGCCAGTAAATCCATAGGAGGCAACCAGCCGGTCATTTGCACTGGGAATGATATTAGCAGTACGACATAACCGACCATGGCTGGATTGAATGGGTTTTGACCAAGGCCACCATATAAGTGTTTGGCAATAATTACCGCAAAGGCAGTTCCCAATACAATCAGCCACCAAGGAGCCAGTGGTGGAAGGCTGATCCCTAAAAGTAAACCTGTCAGTAATGCAGAATTATCCTGCAAACGAGGCATAATTGCCTGTTTACGCAAAGATAGGGCAAATGATTCTGCAAGTAGGGCGGTAATCACCGCAAGCAGGAGCTGGAACAAGGTACCGTAACTAAAGAAGTAAGTTTGTACTGCAATACCGGGGAGCGCTGCCAGCACAACCCACAGCATAATGCGGCTGGTACTTTGCTGATCGTGTGTAAAAGGCGAACTTGCGACTTTTAGTTTTTTATTGTCAATCTGAACGGGTCTGAATTTCATTTATAACAATCACTATTCTATTGAAATTTTCTGTTGTTCCTGAGCGTCTTTTTTGGCCTTAACCCTGGCAATAGCAGCCGCGACGGCAATTTTACGTGGATCAGTTTCTTCCGCTGATGGTGTTTCTGCTTGAGTTTCAGCTAATTGCTGTGTCTGGGCTTTCTTGGCTTTAACACGAGCAATAGCAGCCGCGACGGCAGCTTTACGCGGATCAGTTTCTTCCGCTGATGGTGTTTCTGCCTGAGTTTCAGCTAATTGCTGTGTTTGGGCTTTCTTGGCTTTAACACGGGCAATAGCGGCAGCGACTGCATCTTTATGAAGATCTTGTTTTTCACTAGCAGTAGTTTCTGGTTCTCTCGCTTCTGGTGATGGTGTTACTTCTTGATTTTGAGCTGCTTTCTTCGCTTTAGCTCTGGCAATTGCTGCTGCTAATGCGGCTTTGCGTGGATCTTCTGCACTTGGTGGTTCAGATGGAGCAATACTAATATTTTCCATCGCCTGTTTTTCCGCCTGACGAGCGCGAAGCTGCTCTTTTCTTGCCTGACGAGCAGCTATTACTGCGGCATTATCAGGTATTTGCCCCGGTTCTATAGCAACAATTTTACCCGCGTTAGCCTGTTTTTCCTTCACGCGGGAAAGCGCATCTTGTACAGCGCTCTTATCTTTATTATCAACTTGGACAGTCGATTTTTTGTGCCTTTCCTCTCGGGCCAGTTTTTCTCGTTCCATGCGCACCTGCTTAGCTTCGAAACGAATTTTGGCTTCGGTTGAACGGCGGTTTTCCTGATCCAAGGCCCGAATTTCGGCTTTCTCTTGGCGATAATATTGCACCAGAGGAATATTGCTTGGGCAGACATAAGCACAGGCGCCGCATTCAATACAGTCGAACAGATTGTGATCTCTGGCTTTTTCGTGCTCTTGTCCCCGACTGAACCAATAGAGCTGTTGTGGTAATAAACGGGCAGGGCAGGCTTCCACACATAATCCACAACGGATACAAGCCTCTTCCGTTGTATTTGAATCCATTTCCTGATGGGATGGAGCCAGAATACAGTTACTGATCTTAACGATGGGCACGTTGAGGTCAGGTAGCGTAAATCCCATTAAGGGCCCACCCATAATGACCATCTGTTCTGATTGTGGTGCAAAACCGGCTAACTGGAGAAGAAATTGTACCGGAGTACCGAGCCGCGCCCAAAAGTTACCCGGCGAGGTGATGGCTTCGCCAGTAATTGTGACGATGCGCTCAATCAAAGGTTCTCCATCAATAATGGCACGTTTGATTGCAACCACGGTACCTACGTTCTGCATCAGTACACCGATAGTAGAGGAACGGCCACCGGAGGGGACTTCTTTACCGGTCAGTATCTTGGTCAGTTGTTTGGCACCGCCAGAAGGATATTTGGTTGGGATAACCTGGACGATAATCGATTTATCGCCCTTTAGAACGGTTTTGAGTTCTTTTATTGCTGCTGGTTTATTATCTTCGATACCAATCAGGATCTGTTCCGGTTTAAGCAGATGTTCCAGAATACGAATGCCCTCAATAAGTTCGCCGGCATGCTCCTGCATCAGGCGGTCATCAGCGGTGATATAAGGCTCGCATTCTGCGGCATTAATGATCAGTGTCTTAAGACCATGACGGCCGCTTTGTAGTTTGGCTGCGGTAGGAAAGCCGGCTCCACCTAAACCTGCGATACCGGCCTGATGGATTCGATTAAGAATCGTATCTGCATCCAGTGATTGATAATCAGGTGCTTGAATGCGTTCACCCCATTGATCTTTCCCATCAGGGCGCAAACGAACGCATAACTCTTTCAACCCGGATGGGTGCGCTGTAATACACGGTTCAATGGCAATGATTGTGCCGGAAGTCGATGCATGAACCGGTACAGTACGACCAGTGCCAAATGTCAAAGGTTGGCCTTTAAGCACTTCATCACCCACTTTAACCAGCAACTCGCCTTCTGTACCCAAATGTTGTTGCAATGGGATGATTAACTCTTCCGGTAGTGGCGTAATGCGTAAAGGAGTCTGGCTGGATTGCAGCTTCATTTCAGGTGGATGAATACCCCCGGCGAAATCCCAGATTTTATTTTTATTGAGCAAATTAAATAAATTAAACATGGTGTTCAGCCTCAATATTTTTGACCGGGATACTTTTATTGGAAATGGCGAGAGATGGCTGAACAGGAATATTTCTAATTGGAATAGCTTTTAAATCCCATTTCCAGTTGGAAGTGGTTGTTGCTACAGGGATCATCGTAATACAGTCTGTTGGACAAGGAGCAACGCACAGGTCACAACCGGTACATAAATCTTCAACAATGGTATGCATGGCACGTGTAGCACCGATGATAGCATCTACAGGACATGCCTGAATACATTTAGTACAACCAATGCAATTTTCTTCATCAATAAAGGCGACTTTGCGTGCAGGGTTTTGTACGTTTGCATCACCATCCAATGGTTGCGGATCGATACCGAGCAGCTCTGAAATTTTCAGCATGACTTGCTCTCCACCCGGTGCACATTTGTTAATCATCTCGCCATTATTCGCTACGGCTTCAGCATAAGGGCGACAGCCTGGGTAACCGCATTGTCCACACTGGCTTTGCGGCAGAATATCATCAATGTTTTCAACAATGGGGTCCTCTTCCACCTGAAAACGGCGGGCAGCAAACCCTAGGATTAACCCAAAAATTAACCCTAGTGCACTGAGTGCACCAATAGCAATCCATAACGATGTCATCAGAATTTCACCAAACCACTAAAGCCCATAAAAGCCAAGGACATTAAACCCGCAGTAATAAGACCAATAGATGACCCCTTGAAAGGGGCGGGTACATCAGCAACAGCCAGACGTTCGCGAATAGCGGCAAACAGTACCATAACGAGAGAGAAACCGGCGGCAGCCCCGAAACCATAGATAGCGGATTGTAAAAAATCGTGTGATTGATTGATATTCAGCAGTGCCACACCCAGTACAGCACAATTAGTCGTAATCAACGGCAAGAAAATACCCAGTAACCGGTATAACGTCGGGCTGGTTTTGCGTACAACAAGCTCTGTGAATTGCACCACGACTGCAATGACAAGAATAAAGCTCAGGGTACGCAAATAGATTAAGTCCAGTGGTAATAAAATAAAAGTATTCACCAGCCATGAACATACAGAGGCTAGTGTCATAACGAATGTTGTCGCAAATCCCATCCCGATGGCAGTTTCCAGCTTTTTAGATACGCCCATGAAAGGGCATAAACCGAGGAATTTCACCAAGACGAAATTGTTAACCAATACGGTTCCAACAAATAAAAGAAAATAGTCAGTCATTGCTGTGCCTGAGAATGAGTTTGTTTACTTTTTATTAAATTGTTTACTTTTTATTAAATTATCAGTATGCCCTCGTTTTACCAGGGCAATCTATTGTTAATGATAACAACCAAAGAAAGTTGAGGTTATCGATCTTGTGTGAAAGTCATTTTGACTCGATGAGAGCGTTTAATGTAGGGGACAAAAATAGCGGTTGCCAATAGTGGCCATGCTAATGCACGCAAAGCCATTTGATCAGGAATAGGGGAGAAAGCGAAAGTTTTCAATGCAATTAATACGGTAACAATAAGCCAAATAATAAAAATTTGAGGGAATCTTTTTGATCGAATGAAAAGCAGTTTCAATACCCATAGGGTGTAACACCACATTACCGCAGTAATGGCAACAGAAAGAAACCACATTAAAGTAAAGTGATTATTCCCGGCACTCAATGCACTGTTTTGACTAAAAAATGACACAATATATAAGGCGAGCATTATACTGGCACTGAGAAAGGTCATAATCAGATAAGACGCCGGAGCCAGAATCCAACCATTAATTCGGTGGTAATCATTGGTTTGATACATAAATCATTCCACTTGAAGCTATATGAAAAAAGAATAATAGGCGATTCTAATGACTTAGGAAATAGGTTGTAGGAAATAGATTGATTGAAAGATCTTCAAGGGTAGATTCAGAGATAATTTGCGCAATGGTCATCACCGATGATATTTTTTACGGATGCTGAATTGCTGCATATTATTAATGAGTTTGAGAGGCTGTTATGCATGAGCTATTAAAGGTTGGGCTGGTGGGGTATGGTTATGCGAGTAAAACGTTCCATGCACCATTAATTGCCGGGACTGCCGGTATTAGATTGGTTGCCATTTCCAGTAGTAACGCTGAGAAAGTGAAATCAGATTGGCCAAATATCCCGGTGGTACCCCGCCCTGAGGATCTTTTTAATGATCCTGAAATTGACTTAATCGTTATTCCGACACCTAATGATACTCATTATCCTCTGGCGCAGAAGGCATTGGCAGCGGGTAAGCATGTTGTGGTGGATAAACCGTTTACTATCACAGTTGAACAAGCTGAATCTTTAAAAGAGCAGGCAGAGAAGGCGAATTTATTACTTTCTGTATTTCATAACCGCCGTTGGGATTCTGGTTTTCTGACGATAAAATCTCTGATTGAAGAAAATCGATTGGGCAAATTGAGATATTTCGAATCCCATTTTGATCGTTATCGTCCGGTTATACGTCAAAGATGGCGTGAAACAGCAGGGCAAGGAAGTGGTATTTGGTATGATTTAGGCCCTCACTTACTCGATCAGGCGGTTCAACTGTTTGGTAAACCGCAATCTATTACGGCTGATTTGGGAATGATTCGCCCACAAGCGGAAGCGGCAGATTATTTCCATGTACTGTTAAATTATCCGGTTATTAAAGTAGTTCTTCATGCAACAACTGTGGCAGCGGCTGAATCTGCTGTTTATACGTTGCATGGTATGGCAGGCAGTTACGTGAAATATGGTCTTGATCCTCAGGAAGAACGATTGAAAGCGGGGGAAAGGCCGCCACATGCCGATTGGGGATATGATATTCGTGATGGGATTGTGACGCTGTCACGTGGAGATGAATTAGTGACTGAATATGTGCCGACTTTACCTGGTAATTATTCTGCTTATTATGCTGCTATCCGTGATGCGATTACGTTAGGTAAACCTAATCCAGTCACGGCAAGTGAAGCCATTCAAATTATGAAATTAATTGAAGCCGGTATTCAGTCGGCAAAACAACAACGAACAGTGGCAATTTAAGCTTATATCTTGTTGTGACTTTCTATTTATTGATTAGCCTGGTAAACCGAGCTAACTATTTGTAAAACAAGGAAAATAACTAATGACTTGGTGGCAAAAGTTAAGAATAGATCCTTTTTTGATGATATTAGTGACGGTAGTCGTTATTGCGACATTCTTGCCTTGCGAGGGAGAAATTAAAGTCTGGTTTCAACGGCTAACGACGGCTGCTATTGCTTTGCTGTTTTTTATGCATGGAGCTAAATTATCCCGTCAGGCCATTATTGCTGGCATGGGACATTGGCGGCTTCATTTAGTTGTTTTTCTCAGTACTTTTGTCTTATTCCCAATTATCGGATTAGGGTTGAATTTGCTAGTACCCGAAATCATGACACCAACAGTTTATTGGGGATTTCTCTATCTTTGTGCATTACCGGCAACGGTTCAGTCAGCTATTGCTTTTACCTCAGTTGCTGGTGGCAATGTTGCCGCTGCTATTTGCAGTGCTTCGGCGTCCAGTATTCTGGGCGTATTTTTATCGCCAATATTAGTCGGGTTGATGATCCATACACAAGGTGAAGGCAGCGCTGATACTCTGGAAGCCATAAAAGCCATAATTCTGCAATTGATGGTTCCCTTTATTATCGGACATCTATCGCGGCCATTGATTGCCCGTTGGGTAGAGAAACATAAAAAACTGCTTAATATGACTGACCGGTCATCGATTCTTTTGGTGGTTTATGTAGCTTTTAGTGAGGCGGTGGTAGAAGGTATTTGGCATAAGATTGATGGTTATTCACTCCTGACGATTGGGGTGGTTTGCTGTGTTTTATTGGCGGTTGTGTTGGTTATTAATACTTATATTGCTCGTTGGTTGGGTTTTAATAAAGAAGACGAAATTACGATTGTTTTTTGTGGTTCGAAAAAGAGTCTGGCTAATGGTGTGCCAATGGCAAATGTTTTATTCCCTGCGGCGACGGTTGGCGTAATGTTGTTGCCGTTGATGATTTTTCATCAAATTCAGTTGATGGTGTGTGCAGTATTGGCGCAACGTTATGCCAAAAGGTTAAAATAGAAATAGGTATAAATCTATGATAGGGAATTGTTGTAAATATATGTTTATACCCGTCATCTTTCAAGTTGCTTCTTTGTTGGCTGCACTCACTCACCCCGGTCACATAGTTATCTATGCTCCCGGGGATTCGCTCCCTTGCCGCCGCGATGCATCTTGAAATCCATAGGGTATATATATTAATGATATTTACAACAATGTA
>NZ_JAJAFZ010000101.1:0-9828 GCF_025384895.1 Photorhabdus kayaii | reverse complement strand
TTTCGCCCGCAGAGTCAAGCGCTTATTAGCTTTTTCTCTGCCCGACCTCACAATGTTTATCAGCGTTGTGTCGGTCAGTGGTGGCGCATTATAGGGAGCTCAGATTTTTATACAATACTTTTTTTTCACACCCACCATCAACAGGCGAATTCTTGTTCTTTTTGGGTAAAATTTCGACCACCATAGCCCTATTCAACAAGTTTCTTTCATTGCATACTGGTATTTTCCTCACTAAAATCTTATTTAAAGTAAATCTCCATTTTTTCATCAGAGGTATACATGTCCGAAACGTTACGCAGTTACCTTGGTATTCAGCCCAAAGTTGGTCAGAACGTTATGCTAGATTCATCTAGTGTAATCATTGGTGATGTTAGACTTGCTGATGATGTCAGTATATGGCCTTTAGTTGTCATCCGTGGGGACGTTAATTATGTATCTATTGGTACACGTACTAACATTCAAGATGGCTCTATATTACATGTGACACACAAAACGACAGACAATCCTGATGGTTTTCCTTTAATTGTGGGAGATGATGTCACTATCGGGCATAAAGTTATACTTCATGGCTGCACTATAGGTAATCAAATACTCATCGGTATGGGCTCCATCCTACTTGATGGTTCAGTGATTGAAGATAACGTTATTATTGGTGCAGGCAGCCTAGTAGCCCCAGGCAAGATATTAGAAAGTGGGTACCTTTATATTGGCAGCCCTGCCCGCCAGGTCAGAAAACTAAAACCTGAAGAATTAAAAGGGCTATGTTATTCAGCAAGCCATTACGTTAGCTTGAAAAATAACTATTTGCAGGAAGGTAATATGTAACGTCCCAAATGATCATCATCCTCGTTATTAATTACTAATTCGAATTCCTCTTCTATATCCCAACGATTTTGTCGAAAAAGGCTTAGTGGATGATGATCTTCCGTCCCATAACGGTATAAAAGCTCCTTGGCACTTATAACACATTGAACCAATAATCCATTTACCAATGCGGGAAAAACGACTATCTGCTCTTGCTCACTCCACTCTTCTCTATCAGGAAATTGGATAGATTGATTCACGAATGTAACTCCTGTTCCAATGTTAGCAACACAGGTGAAATTTCAGGCAATACACCATGCCATAATTTAAATGAATGAGCAGCTTGCCCCACTAACATCCCCAGCCCATCCGCATAACGAGAAACACCATGCTTCTTGGCAAAGGAAATAAAGGGCGTCAAATTAGCCTGGTAAAACATATCATAACAAACACAATTCTCATTAAACATGAATGGAGATATAGTAGGAATCTCACCATTAATACCAGATGCAGTCGCATTGATAATGAGATCAAACTCAGGACTATTAAGTGCTTTCATCTCAACAGGCCAAATATTGCCTATTGCCGAAAAATTATTAGCAACCTGTATAGCGCGACTAAACGTGCGGTTTGTAATTGTAATTTTACAACCAAATTCTAATAATGGAAATAAAACACCTCTGGCAGCGCCACCCGCTCCAATGATTAAAATATGTTGCCCTTGAGTAATAAACCCAAGTCGCATCAAATCTGTTAATAACCCTATACCATCCGTGTTATCACCAATCAATTGATTATTATTTAGTAATTTCAAAGTATTAACTGCCCCGCTGAGTCTTGCCCGTTCAGTCAACTCATTTGCCCGAATAAATGCCTGCTCTTTAAATGGCACAGTAATATTGGCTCCTATACCTCCCTGTTTAAGAAATGTATCCAATGCCTCTTGAAATTTACTCATCGGCACCAGAATTTTCCCATAACGATGCTCAATACCTGTCTGTCTAGCAAATAACTGATGGATACGCGGAGATTTACTATGCGCAACAGGATTACCAAAGACAGCAAATTGATCCATATTTATCTCCCCTTATCCTTGACGATAAAGCTCACCAGTTAAAGCATCCCGAATTTCTGAAGGGTTTTTCCGACCTCCAACATCTCCGTTTAATATAGGAAGCTTATCTCCAAACTGTTGTCTAACTTCTTCTGCTGTTCTGCATGGTTCAAGGCCATTCAAATTTGCACTGGTCGACACCAATGGTTTCCCATAAAAAGTACATAACTGTTTCACCAAAGGATGATCACTAACTCTGACAGCCAAGGTGGTGAATTGCCCTGTCAACCACTTAGGTGCACTGAATTTGGCAGGAATCACCCAGGTTACAGACCCTGGCCAACAAGCAAACATAGTTTTTTTTTGCTCTTCTGTCAGAAGCTTATCATCAAGATATGGTTGTAATTGTTCATAATTATCTGCGATAAGAATCAACCCTTTCTGCCAAGGACGCTTTTTTAATATAAGCAGTTCATTTACTGCTTTTTCACTATCAGGATCACATCCAAGTCCAAAAACAGCTTCAGTCGGATAGGCAATCACTTTTTCTGCTTTTAATGCAGTTAATACATTCTCAAATGCAGGTGATGCTTCATTGCTCATTTTATTACTCTGCTTAATTTATTTGCCGTTTTCCACACAACTTACTGGCACAAAATAACTTTATACCTTGTGATGTACGTTTTTCAACCAACAACGAATAAGAACAAAACTCACATTTCCCCGCAATTGGCTTATTATTTAATACAAACTGGCAATTAGGGTAACGGTTACACGCATGGAAAATTTTTCCGAAACGTGATTTCCTTTGGAGTAGTTGTCCTTGTTTACATTGCGGACAGGATATTAACGTCTCATCCGGTTTATCAATTAGTTCTGTATGTTCGCATTCAGGATAACGACTACAACCAATGAACATTCCATAACGTCCTTGGCACAAAATCAAATTGACTCCACACGAGGGACATAGCTGCCCTTCAAGTTCTTTTACCACATGACCATCACTTTGCCCTTTTAATGGACGAATATATTGACATGATGGATAACCAGAACATCCAAGAAATGGGCCATGGATACCATTACGCATAACCAACACAGAACCACATTCAGGGCAATATTTAGTTTCATCAGTGGAGAAAGGAACCATTTTTGCCATACTATTTTCACTCAAAAATTCATTCTCATATGACGTTGAACAGAACTCTGGAAATTCAGTTAATTTAACTCACACGCACATAACCACCAGCAACCACAGTCACCTTACCCAGTAATTCCAGCTCAAGGAGCTTTGTCATGACCTCAGTTATAGGCAATGAAGAACGCTGGGCAATAATATCAACAGGTGTTACTTCAGCGCCTACGTTAACTAGCACATCAGTAAATGGCAACTCAGTTTGCTCAAACTGCGGTTTTACTTCTTCCTCCGCTCTTTCCATATTCAACCATTGTAATGAACTGTAAACATGTTCCACAATATCCATTGCATTTGTAGCTAAATATGCACCTTGTTTTATTAACCAGTGATTGCCTTCGCTCACTGAACTCCCCAAAAGCCCTGGTAATGCAAATACATCTCTTCCTTGCTCAAGAGCACAGCGAGCAGTAATTAACGAGCCACTATTTTGGCCTGCTTCTACAACAATCACTGCTGAGCTTAATCCACTGATAATCCGATTTCTTTTAGGAAAGTTTTTTGCACGTGGTGGAGTATCCGGAAAAAACTCAGAAACAAGAGCACCATTCTCCTCAATTTGCTTTGCTAATGATCCGTGTCTATGAGGATAAATTTGACCAAGCCCACTACCTAATACAGCTACTGTTTTACCTCCACTATCCAATGCAGCTCGGTGACAAATACCATCAATACCGATAGCTAAACCACTAGCAATAACTAACTCATATCCAACTAGTTCACTTGCAAAAATTCTTCCCCATTTCTCACCATAATAGCTTGCTGTCCTGCTCCCTACCATCGCCACCTGCTTCTTTAAAAGAATATCTGGTTTTCCTGCCACAAAAAGCACAAGCGGAGGGGTATGTATCTGCTTTAATAGAGGTGGATACGAAGGATGAGAATATGTCAATAAATGGTGCTCTGGCTGTTCCAGCCACTTAAGACATGAAGCTAGTAAGATTTTATTTACTTTAGTAAATTGCAGACATTGTGCTGGCGATAATCCACTATCTTTCAACACAGTGAGATAACGACTCCCGGAATATAATAATTTTTCTGCAACATTTGCTGCTCTCTCTGTTGCCAAATGAGAAATCATCTTCATTCGCAACCATACTTCCATAGCTTCCATGTTGTCATCCTAGCTAAGATTGACGGACAAAACTAAACTGCTCAATTAGCAATCGATACTGTCAATCTAAACGGGAAATGTCTAGAATAGACATAGAATACCATTAACATTTTTGATGCAGATCTAAACATATATGTCAGTATTACAAGTATTACATTACCCAGACGAGCGGCTTCGCACTATTGCAACGCCTGTTAAAACAGTTGATGCAGAGATTCGACGTATCATTGATGATATGTTTGAAACTATGTATGCAGAAGAAGGTATCGGTTTGGCAGCAACACAAGTTGATATTCATCAGCGTATTGTTGTTATTGACGTATCAGAAACACGTAATGAGCGTCTCGTTCTGATCAACCCAGAATTACTGGAAAAAAGTGGTGAAACGGGGATCGAAGAGGGCTGTTTGTCTATTCCTGAACAACGAGCACTGGTGCCACGAGCCGAAAAAGTCAAAATCAAAGCCCTAGATTACAATGGCCAACCATTTGAATTACAAGCTGATGGCTTACTCGCAATTTGTATTCAGCATGAGATGGACCACTTAATTGGTAAACTTTTTGTGGATTACTTATCTCCACTGAAACGCCAACGTATACGCCAGAAAGTAGAAAAACTGGATAAACAAAAAGCCCGAACCAAGTAAATTATATTAATACAGGAAATAAACGTGTCTGATTCTTTACGTATTGTTTTTGCCGGAACACCTGATTTTGCAGCACGCCACCTAGAGGCTTTGTTAATGTCTCCGCATGAGGTGGTTGGCGTTCTAACTCAACCAGATAGACCGGCAGGAAGAGGTAAAAAACTGACACCCAGTCCTGTAAAGGTACTGGCGGAAGAACGTAACATCACCGTTTTTCAGCCAGCTACTTTACGCTCAGAAGAAAACCAACAATGGATTCTAAAACAACAACCTGATGTTCTCATCGTTGTTGCCTATGGATTGATCCTTCCCAAGGTTGTTTTAAATATTCCAGAATTAGGTTGCCTAAACGTACATGGTTCCCTACTACCACGTTGGCGAGGTGCAGCCCCCATTCAACGCTCACTTTGGGCCGGTGATACAGAAACAGGCGTAACAATAATGCAAATGGATATAGGTCTTGACACTGGTGACATGCTATATAAAGCAAGCTGCCCTATTACACCTGAGGATACCAGTGCCAGTTTATACGAAAAACTGGCCCATATTGGGCCAGATGCGTTACTCAAAACATTATCATTAATAACATCAGGTAAAAGTCAACCTGAAACTCAAAACGAAAATTTGGTTACCTACGCTGAAAAACTAAGCAAAGAAGAAGCCCGCATAAATTGGGAACTATCTGCAGCCCACCTTGAACGTTGTATTCGCGCATTTAATCCCTGGCCCATGAGCTTTTTCGAGATGGAAGGGCAACCTATTAAAGTTTGGAAAGCAGAAGCCATTGAAGAACAAACTTCGGTAGAACCAGGAACTGTATTAAAAGCAGACAAAGAAGGTATTTATATTGCTACTGCTGATGGAATTCTGAACATTACACAATTACAACCTGCCGGTAAAAAAGCAATGTCAGCAGCAAATCTACTTAATTCTAAACGTGAATGGTTTACGCCAGGCAATAAAATCAACTGAATACTATTTTATGCTGTAAGCTCTCTCACAAACTTTCTCTTAATGCTGGCTTTTGTTAGCTCTTTTAACTATGAAAAACACATATAATCTGCGAAGTATCACCGCAAAAGCAATCAATCAAGTTCTGGATCAAGGACAGTCTCTCAGTACAGTCTTACCCAAACTGCAACAAAATATAACTAATAAAGACAAACCCTTGTTACAGGAATTATCTTTCGGAGTGTTACGCGTATTACCACAGCTAGAATGGATAATAGGTCAACTAATGGCAAAACCATTAAAAGGTAAACAACGTATTCTTCATTACTTGCTTATGGTTGGGATATACCAACTTGCCTATACTCGTATTCCAGCCCATGCCGCACTTGCTGAAACAGTAAACGGAGCCGTAACTCTGAAGCATTCTCAATTGAAAGGGTTAATTAATGGCGTTCTTCGCCAATTTCAGAGACAACAGCTACAGTTAATGGAATATACACAAAATAATCCTAGCCACCACTTACACCCAGAATGGCTATTAACTCGAATCCAAAAAGCCTATCCACAACAATGGCAACAACTTATTAATGCTAATAATAAGAAACCCCCTATGTGGTTACGAGTTAATCGTATATACCATAGTCGGGATGAATATCTTACTCTTCTTCATAAATCAGGAATTGATGCAGAACCAGCGCCCGAATCACCTTCTGCTATCCGCATAATTTCCCCTTGCCCTGTAACAATATTACCTGGATTTGACAAAGGTTGGGTCACTGTCCAAGATTTATCCGCACAAGAGTGTGTCGAGTTACTAAAACCCATTAATGGAGAGAAAATTCTCGATCTTTGTGCAGCACCAGGAGGGAAAACAACATATATCCTCGAAATAGCACCAGAATCTCAAGTAGTAGCGGTAGATATTGATGAGCAAAGAATCAAACGAGTAAAAGAAAATCTCCAACGCCTTAACTGCCACGCTACAGTAAAAACCGGTGATGGACGCCACCCTGAACATTGGGCAGAGAACCAGCAATTCGACCGCATTCTTTTGGATGCACCGTGTTCAGCAACAGGAGTAATCCGTCGCCATCCTGATATCAAGTGGTTACGCCGCGAGGAAGATATTGCTCAATTAGTTCAATTGCAATCTGAGATTCTTGATGCAATCTGGCCATACTTAAAGAAAAATGGAACACTAGTATATGCAACCTGTTCCATTCTACCAGATGAAAATTACCAGCAAATCATCTCGTTTTTAAAACGCCACTCAGATGCAAAACTCGCGGGAACAGAGACAAGTGATTGTCTGGGAAAACAAATAATACCTGAGTTAAATGGTGGTGATGGTTTCTTTTACGCTCGATTAACTAAACAGTAATATATCTCTACAATTTATAGAGATAATTATTTGTTTGCAATAAGTTAGAAAATACTATGAAAATAATTATTCTTGGTGCTGGTCAAGTTGGCGGTACATTAGCTGAAAATCTGGTAGGTGAAAATAACGATATCACCATAGTCGATACTGATCCCAACCGTCTACACCAACTACAGGATAAATTCGATCTCAGAGTAGTCAATGGTCATGGTTCTTACCCCAGAGTATTAAGAGAAGCTGGTGCTGAAGATGCTGATATGTTAGTTGCTGTAACTAATTCTGACGAAACTAACATGATTGCATGCCAAATTGCTTATTCCTTATTCAACACCCCAAACAAAGTTGCGCGAATACGCGCAGCAGAATATATTCGTGAAGCAGATAAACTTTTTCTGCCTAATGATATTCCTATTGATTATCTTATTTCACCAGAACAACTTGTCATAGATTATATTTATAAACTAATTCAATATCCTGGTGCCTTACAAGTCGTTAACTTTGCCGAAGGCCGAGTAAGCATTGTTGCAGTAAAAGCTTATTATGGAGGCTCACTTGTAGGAAATGCACTTTCCTCACTTCGTGAGCACATGCCGCATATTAATACCAGAGTTGCAGCAATATTTCGTCAGGATCGACCAATAAGACCTCAAGGTTCTACAATTATTGAAGCTGATGACGAAGTTTTCTTTGTAGCTGCATCACAACATATTCGTGCTGTAATGAGTGAGCTTCAACGTTTAGAAAAACCCTACAAACGTATTATGATTGTAGGTGGTGGTAATGTGGGAGCTGGTCTTGCACTACGTCTAGAAAAAGATTACAGGGTTAAATTAATTGAACGAAATCAGCAAAGAGCTATAGAACTAGCCGAATTATTACATGATACCATTGTTTTCTATGGGGATGCCTCCGATCAAGAGTTATTAGCTGAAGAACATATAGAACAAGTTGATGTATTTATTGCTCTAACCAACGATGACGAGGCAAATATCATGTCTGCAATGCTTGCCAAACGCATGGGTGCTAAAAAAGCCATGGTTCTCATTCAACGTGGTGCATATGTCGATTTAGTACAAGGTGGTGTCATTGATATTGCAATCTCTCCACAACAAGCGACGATTTCCGCTCTGCTAGGTCATGTTCGCAAAGCAGATATTGTAAGCGTTTCCTCATTACGTCGTGGAGTGGCCGAAGCTATCGAAGCGATTGCTCATGGGGATGAAAATACGTCAAAGGTTGTTGGTCGAACTGTCGGTGATATTAAATTACCACCAGGCACTACAATTAGTGCAATAGCTCGCGGTGACGAAGTCATTATTGCTAGTGATTACAGTGTGATCGAACAAGGAGATCATGTAATTATGTTTATTACAGATAAGAAATTTGTCCCCGAAGTAGAGAAACTATTCCAGCCAAGCCCTTTTTTCCTTTAAAAGCCAAAGAAATCATTATACATCAGTCATATAAGTGCGGGCGGGGATATCAGGCGAAAAGCCCAAAGGACTTTAGGGCTGGCTATTGCGACGTATCCTGACTGAATTGATATCTGCCTGTAAAACAGGCTAATAATGAATACACTATCTCAATGAGCGCTGAATATGTTAAGAGCGACCAAAGTCCGCATCTACCCCACACCCGAACAGGCTAAGTATCTTAACGGTCAGTTTGGTGCGGTCCGTTTTGCGTACAACAAGGCGCTGCACATCAAAAAGCATACTTACAAACGTCACGGCGTGAGTTTAAATCCGCGCAAAGACCTCAAGCCCGCTCCTGGCGGTCGCAAAGAAATCACGCAAGTACGCCTGGCTCAAGGCATATGACGCCATCGCGTTACAGCAGGCGGTGATCAATCTGCATACTGCGTTTGATAATTTCTTCAATCCGAAGTTGCGCGCCCAATTTCCCACGTTCAAACGCAAACAGGGCAAGCAATCCAGCTATCACTGTGTTGGGGTGAAAGTGCTGGAGGGCGCGGTGAAGATCCCGCAATTGTCACCGATAGAAGCGCGTATACACCGAGAAATTGAAGGGGAAGTGAAGAGCATTACGCTATCCCGAACCGCCACGGGAAAATATTTCGCCGCTATCCTGTGTGACGATAGTAAGGATGCGCCAGAAAAGCCGGACGTTATCACCCGCGTAACAGGATGTGATATGGGGTTATCCCACTATCTTATCGAGTCGATCGGGGAGAAGGTCAATAACCGGCGTCACCTTATCAACGCCACCCGTGACCTGCGTCGAAAGCAGCAATCGCTGTCCCGTAAACAACAGGGCAGCGCTAACCGCGGTAAGGCCCGATTACGTCTGGCGGCAGTCCATGAGCGGGTAGCCCATGCCCGCTCCGATTTTCAACACAAACTCTCTCGAACAATGGTTGACGAAAACCAAGCGGTCATTGTTGAGACGCTGAAATCGGCCAACATGATGAAGGATCACCACCTTGCCCGCGCTATCGGGGATGCGGGCTGGCATGGCTTCCTCATGAAACTGGAATACAAAGCCGCGGCGGGCGTCCATCTGGTCAAACTGGATCAGTGGTTCGCCAGCTCGAAAACCTGCCATTGCTGCGGTTACAAAGTGCCGGAAATGCCGCTGCATAAGCGGATCTGGCAATGCCCGGTTTGTCATGTCGAACATGACCGAGATATCAATGCGGCGATCAACATCCAGCGCAAGGGCATAA
>NZ_JAJAFZ010000100.1:0-10030 GCF_025384895.1 Photorhabdus kayaii | reverse complement strand
GACCAATGGCGCGGTTTCGGTCAGACGATGTTCGTACAGCCGTTAAATCAGGCATGGCAGGGAATACTGAAACCGGCAGCGGCAAGTTTAAATGAACAGTGGCAGACAGCCATCGTGGCTAACTGGAATACCGCCTTTGCCGGTCGCTACCCGTTTGCCGGTGGGCAAAGTGACATTTCATTGCCGATGCTGGGGCAGTTTATCCGCCCGGACACCGGGCGCATTGAGCAGTTTTTGACGCGCCAGTTAGGCGGGGTGCTGCATAAAGCGGGTAACCGTTGGGTGCCGGATAACGTGAACGGTCAGGGGTTGCAGGTTAACCCGCGTTTCCTGCAAGCGGTGAATCAGCTCAGTCAGTTATCGGATGTGCTGTTTGCGGACGGCAGTCAGGGACTGCGGTTTGAACTGCGGGCGCGCGCGGCGCGGGGTGTGGTGGAAACCGACCTGACGATAGACGGGCAGAAATTGCGTTACTTCAACCAGATGGAAAGCTGGCAGCGTTTTCGCTGGCCGGGAGAGACGTATAAACCGGGGGTGATGCTGACCTGGACCAGTGTCAATGCCGGGGCGCGGCTGTTCGGTGATTATTCGGGAACCTGGGGGCTCATTCGCTGGCTGGCGCGGGCGAAAGCAGAAAAGTGGGATGAAAGCCGTTACCGGCTGACCTTCACTATGCCGGACGGTTTACCGGTGACCTGGATATTACGCACGGAAATGGGCCGCGGGCCGCTGGCGTTGCTGAAACTGCGGGGATTTACCCTGCCGAAAGAGATTTTTGACACGACACCGGGTGATAACCCGGTCATCTCACCGGTCGATGACGATGACCTGACGGAGGACTCATGTTGCAACGATTGATAACAACCTGTCTGGGTGAGCGTGATGTGTTGGCCCTCGCCCGAGAGCAGACCGAACGGTGGACGACGTGGTTGTTGCCCATTAGCGCGGAGGCGCCGACCGGGGAGGATCCGGCGCATCACGATGATTTTCAGCGCATGCGTGAGGAGGTCAATAAACTCAGTGGCATTGATACGGCCCTTATCTGTCAATTGGCGGAAAAACTGCTGACGACCTGCTGCAAAGATGTTCGCGTGGCGACCTATTACGTCTGGGCGCGTCTGCATCAGGAGGGTGAAAACGGCCTGGCTGAGGGGCTGACGTTGTTAGCCGCGCTGGCGGACCGTTTTGGCGAAACCTTGCTACCCCATCGGGCAGGCCGCCGTCAGGCGGCGCTGGTGTGGCTGACCGGGGGCAAAGTTCAGGCCAGTTTATCCCGCTACCCGGAAGTGAATCGCGCCGATTTTGAACGCGTGCTGGCCGCGCTGGCGTTACTGGAACACGTGTTTGCCGGCTGGGACGCGGCGGCTCGTCCCACCCTCGCCGGGCTGGCGGGCCCCCTGGAAACCCGTCTGGCCCAATCGGGCGGGGTTGACGCCGTGGTGCCGCAAACTATCGCACAGACCGCGTCGGCGAACGGTGACGGGCCGTCACCCGGCGTACGGCCCGTGCAGTCCGGGCGTGATTTGCTGGAACAGGCGCGTGAACTGGCGCGTTATCTGCGTGATCAACCGCAAGGGTGGTTATCCAGTCATCGCCTGATGAAAAGTCTGCGCTGGGATACCGTTCATCAGTTACCGCCGCAGGATACCGCCGGACTGACCCGTTTGGCGCCGCCTCGTACGGAATACCGGGCGCGGCTGAAACGGCTCTACCGGCAACAAAGTTGGCGTGAGTTGTTGGCGCAGGCCGACCGGATGTTCGCGGCAGGGGTTAACCACTTTTGGCTCGATTTACAGTGGTATCTCTGTCAGGCATTAAGCCAATTGGGCCATCCTGATGAAAGTTGGGCGGATATTGTGAAACAGGATCTGAACATCCTGCTTGATCGTCTGCCGGGGCTGGAGAATTTGGCCTATAACGACGGGACACCGTTTGCCGATGAGGTGACCGGTCAGTGGATAGCGCGGGACGTGATGGCGGCCCAGGACCACGGATTACCGGACGCCCCGCCGGCACCGGGTGAGCATGACCTCCTGGCGCGGGAAGCGGAGGCGTTACAATTGGCGGACAGTGAAGGTATTGAGGCGGCGTTGCGCTGGCTGGGGCAATTACCGGGGATCGTGGGGGGGCGTCCCCGCTGGCTCCAGCGCTTGTTGATGGCGCGGGTGGCGGAACAGTACGGCAAAAATGAGATGGCGTTGCATCTGCTTGCGGAGCTGGACGCCGGCGAGCCGTTGGGTCTGAGTGAGTGGGAACCGGCGCTGATGTTTGAGGTGAAAGCCCGGCAACTTAAGTTGCTGCGGATGAAAGCCCAACGCAGTGAACAGGATAAGGCGCTGACGGCCCAACGCAGGGAGACATTGCTGGCCGGATTGGTGGCGATTGATCCGGTCAGGGCGGCGGTGTTGTGTGGCTGATGGCCCTGGAATACGGCATGACACTTTTATCCCGGTTCGACCCGTTTTACCCTCGCCAATGTGTTTATTCTGAACGGTTTATTTGAGGACAATTCGATGGATGATTTAATCCTGCGCTATTACGAGGCAGAAATGCGCTACCTGCGTGACGCGGGCAACGAGTTTGCCAAAGCCCATCCTGACCGGGCGGCTCTGCTCAATCTGGACAGCGTCGGTACCCGTGACCCCTATGTGGAGCGTCTGTTTGAAGGCTTTGCCTTTCTGATGGGCCGCCTGCGCGAGAAGCTGGATGATGACTTGCCGGAGTTGACGGAAGGGCTGGTCAGTTTGCTGTGGCCGCATTACCTGCGTACCATCCCTTCCCTGTCCATTGTGGAACTGGGCGCGGATTGGGCACAGTTGAAACAGCTGAAAAATCCGGCGCAGGTGAACAAGGGCTTTGAGGTGCTTTCGCAGCCGATCGGCCCGCAACAGACCCGGTGCCGCTATACCACCACGCAGGCGGTTCAGTTGCTGCCGCTGGCGCTGACTGACGCTTCGCTTAAATCTGAGCCGGATGGCCGGGCTGTCATTCGCCTGCGTTTTGATTGCGGCACGCAGGTGGACTGGCGCCAGGTTGATTTGAGTCGGTTGCCGCTGTACCTGAGCGCGGACAGCCCGCTGGCCTGCGCGTTACATCGGGCATTGACGCTTCAGACGCAACAGCTGTATCTGCGTCTGCCCGGTCAGCCCGACCGCCGGCCGTTTGACGGGGGATTCTCCCCGCTGGGATTTGGCGATGAGGAAAGGCTGTGGCCGAAAGGGGACAGCGCGTTCAGTGGTTATCAGCTGCTGCTGGAGTATTTTACCTTCCGTGAGAAATTCATGTTTGTCGCGTTGTGTGGGCTGGAACAGCTGACTATACCCGACAGGACGCCGTGGTTTGAACTGGATGTGGTGCTGGGTGAAAGCTGGCCTCATGAGAGGCCGTTTTCTGCGGCGCATATCCGTTTGCACTGTGTGCCGGTGATTAACCTGTTCCCGCTGGAATCCGATCCGTTGCCGCTGTCACCGTTGAAAACGGAGTATTTGCTGCGCCCGATGCGCCTTCAGGACGGGCATACCGAGATTTATTCGGTGGATGCGGTAGTGTCCTCGAAGCGTAGTGATCACCAGTCGTATGTGCCCTTCAGTAGTTTTCGCCACCAGGGCGGTATGCTGCGCCATGACGCGCCGGCGCGTTACTACCATACCCGGGTAAAACAGGGGCCGTCGGGTTTGTACGACACCTGGCTGATTCTGGGCGGGGAGGCGATTGATAATCATGAGGGATCGCGTGAAGCAGAAAATCTGTCACTCACCCTGACCGGCACGCATGGGCAACTGCCCCGCAGGGCATTGCAGGAGACGCTGCTGGATACGGCGGTGTCTCCCCCGTTGGCGGGACTGACCGTGCGTAATCTGCGTGAACCGACATTGCCGTGTTATCCGCCAAACCGGGATCGCTTTCACTGGCGGGTGCTCAGTCATCTCGGCTCCAATTTCCTCAGTTTGATGGATAACCCGGAAGTGTTGCGCGGCACGCTGGCCCTGTATGACTGGACCGATGACGAGATGAACTATCGCCGTCTGGCGGCCATTGTGGCGGTGAAGCATTCTCTTATCGAGCGGTTTGAGCAGGGGTGTCTGCAACGGGGGGTGCACATTGAAGTCACGCTGGACAGCAACGGCTTTACCGGGACCGGGGATATCTGTCTGTTCGGCGAGATGCTCAGTCGCTTTTTTGCCTTGTACACCGATATCCATCTGTTCAACCGGCTGACGCTGGTCTCACAACCCACAGGAGAGCGCTTGTCATGGCAAGAGAAGCACAGTCAGTGTATTCCCGGTTAATGGCCGGACTAAAGGACGATATTTCGACACTCAATTTCTATCAGTTCTGTCAGGCCGTTGAGCGCATGGCCCCGGATCGGCACCCCCTGGGCAGTACGGATAATCCCGCCGATGATGTGATACGTTTCCGGCCCCATCCGGGGATGGGGTTCCCGACCGGTACGCTGAAAGCGATGGAAACTGACGGCGAATACCCGGATCGCCCCCCGACAGTCAGAACCACGTTTATGGGGCTGTACGGCGTGGATTCCCCGTTGCCGACCGCTTACCTGAACGATATCGCGCAACACCGGGAAGGGCATGAAGCGGTGGAAGCCTTTCTGGATATGTTTAACCACCGGATACTGACCCAGTATTACCGTATCTGGCGTAAATATTCCTACCCGGCGACGTTTGCCGCTGGGGGAAGTGACCCAACATCGCAGTGTTTACTGGGACTGATTGGCTTAGGCATTCCGGGCAGTCAGCAGCAGATTGCCACGCCGGCGTCCCGTTTTCTGGCGCTGCTCAGTGTGATGCGCCTGCCGACCCGGACGGCGGAAGGGGTATCGGCGCTGGTGACGTTGCTGGCGCCGCAGACCCGTGTCGGGGTGACGCCCGCCTGCCCGCGGCAGATCCCTCTGCGGCAACCGGCCGGTTTTTCAGACTCGCAGCCGATTTCCCTGTCGCAACGTACCGTGCTGGGCAGGGCCGGCACGGATATCAACAGCCAGTTATTGCTGGCGTTGCACACGGATTGCCCGGAGGAAGCGCGGGGCTGGCTGCCGGGCGGGCAGTTACACACCGATTTGTTGACGTTGCTGCGCGTTTATCTGGGCTGGCGGTACCGGGCCCGGCTGCAATTGACCCTTCAGACCCGAATATTACCGGTGCCGGTGCTGGGCGGCGATAAGCCTGTTCAGCTGGGGCTGACCGGGGTGCTGGGGTTGCAGGCTGAAAAAAATCAGGCGGCAATCCCGGACAAGATAACGGTGAGTCTGGGGGATTATCAGGGCATATCGCCGGACAGCCATCAAAACACCGGAGGACACCATGTTCACTACCGCTTTTTATAAAACGGCGCCGATGATAGCGGCAATCACCTTACTGCTGACCGGCTGCGGGCTGACGCAGACGGTCGCCGACGGCACGGTCTCCGTCACCCAGTCCCTTTTTCATCGACAAGTGAAAACCGCGCGGCTGGATTTTACGCCCCGGGCCGCGGTTAACACGGATAGCGGGGAAAGTGTTGCCCTGTCCGTCCCTGCGCTGGTCCGGGTTTATCAGTTGCGGGATAACCGGGCGCTGGAAAAAGCGGATTACACGGATTTGCTGGAAAACGGCGACCGTATACTCGGGGCCGATTGTCTGGCGAGCCGGGAGGTGGTGGTCAAACCGGGTAGTCAGGCTTCACTCAATATGCCGATGGCGGCGCAGGCGAAATATGTCGCGGTGGTGGGTCTGTTCAGAAATCCCGATTTAGCCGGGGCGACCTGGCGCCTAATCATCAGGCGCCAGGCGCTGTTACCGGATAAGCCGCGTACCATTGAGTTAAATGGCGGCGGCCTGACTCTGTTGCCTGAAAAGGAGTAAGTTGATGAAAAAGAAAACCCACAAGCCTTCCCTGTATGAATGCCTGTTCGGCAACGTTCGCGGCGGGTTGGATTTGCATCAGATCAGTGAGGAAAATCAGGTGATTTTATCGGTACTGGACAATATGCAGTGTATCCTCAATGGCCGGGCGGGTTCGCTGAGCCATCTGCCGGATTATGGCCTGCCTGATCTCAGCACGGTCCTGCAAGGGTTGCCTGAATCGTCACAACGCCTGATCGCGACGATTGAGCACACGCTGCTGACTTATGAGCCCCGCTTGAAGCAGGTCAGTGTGACGTTATTGCCGGAGATTGAACCGGCGCATTTGCGTTATGACATCAACGCCGAACTGAACGGGGTGGGGCGGGTGCGTTTTAGCACGGAATTTGTCCCGGAAGGGAAAGTGTTGGTTCGCCATCTGCGCCAACAAGGGCGGATGGATTAATCTGCGGTGGGGCTATCTTGCCGCCGCTTGCTGTTATCGGAACGGGCCGGGGTGACGCCCGGACGGTTGAATGCGTTGATGTTGTCCCGCGGCGTTAATCATGCGGATTTCAGCAACCAATCTGGGTGAAAATAAAGTGATGACTGAAAATAGTGTCTATACCGGGGATGATCCCCGGACGCGGCCTGAATTCCGCGCACTGAAAGACGAAATGAGCAAACTGAGCCATCCGGCCCGGCCCGACATTGACTGGGCTAAAGTTGAACAGCTTTGTTTGACACTGTTTCAGGTTAACGGTGTAGAACTGCAAAGTGCCGCCTGGTACACATTGGCCCGGGCACAACGGGCCGGATTAGCGGGTATGCATGAAGGGTTGGCCCTGATTGAGGGGTTAGTGGCTCATCAATGGTCGCAATGCTGGCCGCAATCTACACGTGTACGGGTTGAGATATTGGCCTGGCTGGTCGCGCGGTTACAACAGGTGTTACGTACCTCGGTTTTCTCCTATATTGACCTGCCGCTGATTTACCCGGTGGAAAAGGTGCTTGAACATCTGTGTGAAGTGCTTCAACGTCTGGAACTGAAATATGTGAGTCAACTCGACAGCCTCCGCGTGTGGCTTCACAACAGCGCTCAACGTTTAGAGCGGCTGAAACCGGAAACGGGGATGATGCCGGTTGTCCCGGTCTCCGCCGTACAACCGGGAGGGAATGCTATTTTGACGCCCACAGCCCTCTCCCGGCCGCAACTGATATATGTTGTGCATGAAACGGTCTCTGGCGTCCCCCCTCAGGGCCATGGGGTCGGGGCTTTACCTGTGTCCCGCGGGAAAGTCTGGCACGGTTTTGTCGCGGGTGTCGCGTTGTGCGCGCTGGCAGCGGCCGGTGTTTGGTGGGTGAAAGGGATGCGCCAAGCGCCGCCGCTGGCGCAGGCATTGCAAGTGACCGCGCAGCCTTTGCCGCGGACCTTGCTCCCGGCGCAACTTGCTGAGTTGCGCCACCCGGACAACGCCGTGCTGCTGAATCAGTTGCAGGCGAAAACGCTGGCGGCCAGCCGGTCGCAACTGGCAAGTTTGGAGACCTTGCCTGTGTTGTGGCGATTAACGTATGGGACGCAGCTATTACACCAGCTGCAAACATTATGGCCGGCCAGCCAAACGGTGCAAGAGATGGAGAAACAGTGGCAACAGCAACGTGAAGCCACGGCGTTACCTGTCTCTGAACTGGAAAATTATCACCTGGCTCAATCGCGTCTGCAACGATTAGCGGCCCGCCTTGATGAGCTGGATGAAAGACGCGGTCGTTATCTCACGGGGTCTGAATTGAAATCGATAGTATTTGGCATTCAGCAACCGTTGGCGAGCACGCCGCCATTGGAAGAATTGTTGCGCCAACTGGCCGAACAACAAAAAAGCGGCCCGGTCTCCCCGGCACTGTGTCAGCAAATTGACACCCGTTTTAATCAATTACTCAATCGTTATGCCCTGCTCATGCAGTCTGCTATCCATTAATCAATTCACTGAAACAAGTAATACTTGTTTTTAAGGTGGGTTTATTTTTATTGATTGTTGGAAATGTGACTGCTTAGACATTTTTAGATGATAGTGAAGGATATGGGGCAGAAAAGCCACCGAGTGGTGGCTGGTATAATTATTGTGCTTTCTTTCTAAAGTTATCGTCGTTTTTAACAAACTCAAAAGCATCAAGGATAATACCTGTTATCCTCAATATATCTTCTGGAGCTTCTATAAATATTCTTGAGTTATTAGCAGATAATCCAGCTCTATTAACTTCGTTGGCTAATATATCAGTTAGCTCAATAGGTATCTGGATGTAAGGTTTATTCTTCTTGTCAAAGTATCTTATTATCCATCTATTTGATTTTCCTTGATAAAGAATACCAAAGTAAGACTCTGTATCTTTGTATTGCAAATCAACAGATTCCCCGACTATTGATTTTGCTTTTTCATATAGAGTTAATTCGTTTTTAGTGGTAACAATATTAGGGTTATCTAGATCTACTATCTCATCTGGTTCTTTCGGACTCTCTTGAGGTTCTATCTCGTCTTGAACTCCATCAATTGGAACATGTTTATTTGAAAGACCGGAAACCACCATTGCGCTGACAGATTTCTCAACAGCTTGTTTTACCAATGGGGTGATTGATTCAATAAAGCGCTGATTTAGTTGGCGTTCGACATTAGATCTATTGGCAACGTATCTCACAAATTCACTATCAACATCTCTTAAGCTAGTGCTGATGGTTTTAGTAAAAGCGGATAAGTAAACACTTTCCTCTGCAAGCGTTCTTAGTGCTTCCGGTTTGAATTTATCGTGTCTAAATCGATAGAGCTGGCCTACATCCGCATCGCTAACTTCATCCATTTTAATGCGTAAGAATGGGGTAAGATCCATTACGTTTTTTTGTTTTAAATCGGTAAAGAAACGCCACTCTAATCCATTTGTAATTGCTGAAATAGTCACTTCTGGAGTAGAATTAAAGTATCTGGATAACTGAGGACAGTGGTTATCTAGCTTTTCGCTGTATCCCTTTGCCTCAATAAACATAACTGGGACACCTTGGCAAAACAAGGCATAATCAACACGCTCATTTGCTTTTAAACCGGGAAAATCCGCTCCGTACTCGGCTTTAACTTTTTGAGGGTCATACGGACTGAACCCAAGAATATCTAAAAAAGGCAATATTAATGCTTGCTTAGTTGTTTCTTCGGTGGTGCAGTGTTGGCCCGCACTCTTAACGTGGTCAACATGATGTTTTATTTTTATCTTAAAATTGTCCATTCCATAACCTTAATAATCTAAAACGGAATACCAGAACATTCTCCCGATGATGTTCACTTGATCTTTATCTGCAACTTCATCTTCGTATTCATCACGGTTATAACTTCTGATAAGTAATTTTCCTCTCGGGCGTCTGTAAAGACATTTAAGACGCTTTAATCCATCCTGTTCAATCACATACACTTTTCCATCAATAATTTTCTTATTAGAGATATCTACTGCTATTGCTGTTCCATCCGGGATAACTGGCTCCATGCTGTCGCCCTTAGCAGGAAAACAAATAATTGTAGAGCCGTCAGTTGGTGCGCCAATTTTTCTTAATGTTGCTTTGGAAAATCTTAACTTAAAGCTGTTATAATCCGCATCAACACATCCACCATTGCTGCATGCGAATTCAATATCCTTTAAGAACCGCACCTTCACCTCATCGCCATCTAGTAGCATGTTGTTGTCCCATTGCGCAATAGTTGTCCACTTGCTATCAGGTGGAACTTGGTCCTCACCCTTTTTGAGTGTTTTGCCAAATAAAAGCCAGTTCACATCAGCGTCAAGGATAAATGCTAATGTTGTTAGCCTTGATTTTCTTGGTTCTGTGTTTGATTCCCACTGTTGTACAGACTGTGGAGTAACACCAAGCATATCTGCTAGTTCAGCTTGAGTTAATTTTTTTGCAAGCCGAGCTTGCTTGATTCTTTCGTGCATTGTTTTCATGCCTTAAATATACAAGCGAGGCTTTTATTTTTATAGCAAGCAAAACTTTATTTTTAAAGTATTTATTGTATTTTGTTTGTTGTTGTTAGTAAAAAAAGAAAACCTTTATGAACATACTGGATATAGCAGTAAAGAAAGCCGGCGGTATACCAGCGTTAGCCAAAATGCCTAAGTATTAGGGATCAGGTGGTTCGCCAGTGGAACAAAAAAGC